>JAYVYM010000053.1:0-26149 GCA_043784245.1 Frankiales bacterium | reverse complement strand
ATCCTGCTCAAGCGCGAGGACCTCGCGCACACCGGCAGCCACAAGATCAACAACGTCCTGGGTCAGGCGCTGCTGACGCAGCGGATGGGCAAGCGGCGGGTCATCGCCGAAACCGGAGCCGGCCAGCACGGGGTGGCCACCGCCACCGCCTGTGCGCTGTTCGGCTTCGACTGCACCGTCTACATGGGCGAGGCCGACACCCGCCGGCAGGCCTTGAACGTCGCCCGGATGCGGCTGCTCGGCGCCGAGGTGGTGTCGGTGACCAGCGGCACCCGCACCCTGAAGGACGCCATGAACGAGGCGATGCGCGACTGGGTGACCAACGTGGAAACGACCCACTACGCGATCGGCTCGGTGGCCGGCCCGCACCCGTTCCCGGCGATGGTGCGTGACTTCCAGCGGATTATCGGCGTCGAGGCCCGCCAGCAGTGCCTGGACCTGGTCGGCCGGCTGCCCGACGCCCTGGTGGCCTGCGTCGGTGGCGGCAGCAACGCGATGGGGCTGTTCCATGCCTTCATCCCCGACGCCTCGGTCGCGCTGGTCGGCTGCGAGGCCGGCGGCGACGGCGTCGAGACCGGCCGGCACGCCGCGCCGCTGACCGCAGGGCGGCCTGGCGTCCTGCACGGCTCACGTAGCTACCTGATGCAGGACGACGACGGCCAGACGATGGACACCACCTCGATCAGTGCCGGCCTGGACTACCCCGGTGTCGGTCCTGAGCACTCCTGGCTGCGGGACACCGGCCGCGCGACCTACTCCGGCATCTCCGACGCCTGGGCGATGCAGGCCCTGGACAAGCTCGCCAAGAGCGAGGGCATCCTGTGCGCGATCGAGACCGCCCATGCGTTCGCCGGCGCCTGCGACTGGGGCCGCGCGCAGGTCGCTGCTGGCCGCGACGTGCGTGACCTGGTCATCATCATCAATACGTCGGGGCGGGGCGACAAGGATGTCGACACCGCGGCCCGCTGGTTCGGCCTGGTCGAGCCGCCCCCCGCCGCGACGTCGTGAGCCAGCTCGACGACCTGTTCGCCCGCTGCCGCACCGAGCGGCGGGCCGCCCTGATCGGCTACCTGCCGGCGGGCTTCCCGTCCTACGAGGGCGCCGTCGAGGGCCTGCTCGCGATGGTCGAGGGCGGCGTGGACGCGGTCGAGGTCGGGATGCCCTACAGCGACCCGCTGATGGAGGGCCCGGTCATCCAGGCCGCCCACCAGGCGTCGTTGGCCGCCGGCACCCGCACCGCCGACGTGCTGCGGACCGTGTCGGCCGTTGCCGCGACCGGCGTACCCACGTTGGTGATGGGCTACTGGAACCCGGTGCACGCCTACGGTTTCGCCCGCTGGGCCGCCGATCTGAAGGCTGCCGGCGGCTGCGGCGCGATCACCCCGGACCTGATCCCGGAGGAGGCGCCGGAGTGGCTGGCCGCGACCCGCGAGCACGTTCTTGACCCGGTCTTCCTGGTGGCACCGAGCTCGACCGACGAGCGGATCGCCGTCGTCGGCCGGACCAACCGCGGGTTCGTCTACGCCGCGGCCGTGATGGGTGTCACCGGAGCGCGGGCCGAGGTCGGCGGTCGGGCCCGTGAGCTGGTGGCACGGGTGCGGGCGCAGACCGACCTGCCGGTCGCCGTGGGCCTGGGCGTGAGCACCGGGGCGCAGGCCGCGCAGGTCGCGACCTTCGCCGACGGTGTGGTCGTCGGCTCGGCGCTGGTGACCGCCCTGCGCGACCACGGCCCCCGGGCGGTGCAGGCGCTGACCGCCGAGCTCGCCGAAGGGGTCCGCGACTACGTAGGCTGACCGCGTGCTGGCCTTCCTTCCGAGCCCCTCCACGGGAGTGCTGCACCTCGGACCGCTGCCGCTTCGGGCGTACGCGTTCTGCATCATCGCGGGGGTCATCGTGGCCATCGTTCTGGGCAACCGCCGGTTCGTGGCCCGCGGTGGACAGCCCGGCGCGGTCGCGGACCTCGCGACCATCGCAGTCCCGTTCGGCCTGCTCGGCGCCCGGATCTACCACGTCGTCACCTCGCCGGCGCCCTACCTCGATGATCCGATCCGGGCGCTGTACATCTGGCAGGGCGGCCTCGGCATCCCCGGCGGGATCCTTGGCGGCGTGCTCGCCGGCCTGGTGGTCTGCCGTCGTCGCGGGATCAAGCCCGGTGCGCTGGCAGACGCGATCGCCCCGGGTGTCGCGCTCGCGCAGGCCATCGGGCGGTTCGGCAACTGGTTCAACCAGGAGCTGTTCGGTCGTCCGACCACGCTGCCGTGGGGCCTGCGGATCGACCCGATCCACCGGCCGGCCCGCTACGCCGACGTCCAGACCTTCCACCCGACCTTCCTGTACGAGTCGCTCTGGGACGTCGGGGTCGCGTTGGTGGTGCTGTGGGCCGACCGGCGCTGGCGGCTGTCCGGCGGCCGCGCCTTCGCGCTGTACCTCGCGCTGTACGCCGTCGGTCGGGCCTGGATCGAGGCACTGCGGGTCGACGACGCCGCGACGCTGTTCGGGCTGCGGCTCAACGACTACGTGATGGCCGTGGTCCTGGCCGGCTCGGTGGCGTTCCTCGTGGCGCGCCGGGGGCACCGGCGGGAAGGGGTGGAGGCGCCGGTGGCCGGATCCGACGTAGCCTCGACCCCGTGAACGCGTCCGCCGAGAGCTCGCGCACGCTGCCCGAGCAGCACCGTGACCATCGTGACGTGACAGGCGGCTGGCTGCGGCCCGCCGTCTTTGGCGTGATGGACGGCCTGGTCAGCAATACCGCTCTGATCGCCGGTGTGGCGGGAGGTGGCGCTGCGCCGCGTGGCGTCCTGCTGGCGGGGCTGGCGGGGCTGGCTGCCGGGGCGTTCTCGATGGCCACCGGCGAGTACGTCTCGGTCGCCTCGCAGACCGAGCTCACCCGCGCCGAGATCGAGATCGAGAAGGCCGAGCTGCGCCGGGTGCCGGCCGCCGAGCAGGCCGAGCTGGCCGGGATCTTCCGCAGCCGCGGCGTCGACGAAGACACGGCTCGCGAGGTCGCCCGCCAGCTGTCCCTGGATCCCGAGCAGGTCTGGCGGGTGCACGCCCGTGAGGAGCTCGGCGTCGACCCCGACGATCTGCCTTCACCCTGGGTGGCGGCCGGCTCGTCGTTCGCCGCCTTCACGCTAGGGGCGCTGGTGCCCCTGCTGCCCTATCTGCTGGGCGCCACCACGCTGCTGATCACGGTGCTGCTGGCGCTGCTCGCGCTGTTCGGGGCCGGGGCCCTGGTCAGCCGGTTCACCGACCGCAGCGCGCTGTACAGCGGTGGCCGCCAGCTGCTGCTGGGAGCCGTTGCGGCCCTGCTGACCTACGGCGTCGGGAGCCTGGTCGGCGCGTCCGGCCTGTGACCCACGACCGGCAGGATGTCGGTCTTGCGGCGTAGCGGCCTGGCGCTGGCCGCGTGGGGCAGCCGCAGCTCGACGGTCGTCCAGCCCGACTCACTGCGCAGCAGGATCTCCCCGCCGTAGACCTCGACGAGCCGGCGCACGACGTACAGCCCCATGCCCAGGCCTTCGCGGGTCCGGGTCGGCCCGCTGTCGGCCTGGGTGAACGGCTCGAAGAGCCGCCGCGCGGTGTCGCTGTCCAGCGTGGTGCCCTCGTTGCTCACGGTCAGCCAGACGCCAAGGTCGTCACTGCCGCCGGCGACCAGCGGCACCGCCCCCTCAGCCCCGTGCTGCTGGGCGTTGTCAATCAGGTTGGCGAGCACCTGGTGCAGCGCCTGCCGGTCGATGCGGGCGATGGTGCCGGGTTCGACCAGCAGCGACACCTCCGGGCAGTGCGGCCGGGCGGCGCCGGCGAGCATCGCGACCTCGGCCGCCACGCCGTCGACCTCGGCGCTGGCGGTCGGGTCGGTGGCGGTGGCCTGCGCCGCCGTGAGCATGTTCTCCAGCAGCCGGGAGAGCCGCTCCTGCTGATCCAGCACCGCGTGCAGCAGCTGTGCCCGGCTGCCGGCGTCGAGCCGCTCGCCGCGTTTGAGCAGGGTCAGCGCCGCGCCCCGGATCCCGGTCAGTGGCGTTCGGAACTCGTGGCTGACCGTGCCGATCAGGTCGGTCCGGATCTGGTCGGTCTCGGCGAGCCGGGCCTGCACGCTGCTCTGACCGGTTGTGAGCGCATCCCGGAGGTGGTCCTGGTCGGCGCGGGCCGCCTCGCTGGCGTGCCAGAACACCACCAGCACCGCCGACTCGGCCAGCACGAAGCCGGCGTGCAGCAACCCCCAGCCCCACCGGCCCTCGCCCATACCGACCGCGCTGTACTGGACGGCGACGACGAACACTGCCAGCGCGTACGCCGTCCAGTCCTGGTAGAGCGCGATCACCGCAACGACGACGAAGTAGTGGAACTGCAGCTCGACCGCACCGTCGAACAGGTCAACCAGGGCTGAGGAGCACACCAGCAGGGCCAGGGTGGCAGCGCACGAGCGCACCCGGCGGTCGACCGGCAGCATCGCGATCGCGAGCAGTCCGAGGATGGGCAGGGCCTGGAGCACCAGCGCGAGCAGGCTCTGGCCACGCACCAGTGAGACCAGCGCAATGGCCGGCAGGTGGACGATCACCACCAGCACGACGAACCGGTGCCGCCAGGCGAAATCCCCGGGCGCCAGCTCGCGGCCCGCGGGCAGCCGCCACCGGCCGGCGTCGGCGGGCCTGGCGGTCCGCTGCGCGGGGCTCGGGGTCGGGGGCTCCGGCGGCACCCCAGTAGCCTGCGTTACCCGCCGCGCCCGCACCATGGCCTATTGGTGTCATCCGGGGGCCCAGGCCAGGCCCCTGCTCCTGGCGGCTGCGCCACCGCAGGTCGACGTGTAACCTCAGCGACATCTGCGGCAGGGCCAGTGACGTCCCGGGTGAGCAGCCAGTTCGAACGTATGACACCCGAGTGGAAGGCCCCCGCGATGAGTTACCCCGCCGTCCCCACCCCCGCACAGGGCCTCTACGACCCTGCCCAGGAGCACGACGCGTGCGGCGTGGCGTTCGTCGTCGACATCGCGGGCCGGGCCAGCCACGACATCGTCGAGCAGGGCCTGACCGCGCTGCGCAACATGGAGCACCGAGGCGCCTCCGGGCAGGAGCCGGACAGCGGCGACGGCGCCGGCATCCTGGTCCAGGTCCCCGACGCCCTCTACCGCGCGGTCGCGCCCGCGCCGCTGCCCGAGCTCGGCCACTACGCGGTGGGGACGGCCTTCCTTCCGACGGCTCCGCGGGCCGCCGCCGATGCCCAGGTGGACTTCGAGCGGATCGCCGGCGAGGAGGGCCTGGCGGTGCGCTGCTGGCGCGACCTGCCGGTCGACCCGGTCGGCGCTGGCGTCGGCGTCACCGCCGCCTCGGTGATGCCGGTGTTCCGCCAGGTGTTCCTGGTTGCCGGTGACGCCCCGCTCACGCCGTACGCGCTCGAGCGCCGGGCTTACGTCGTACGCAAGCGCGCCGAGCGCGAGGCCGGGCTGTACTTCCCGTCGCTGTCGGCCCGCACCGTCGTCTACAAGGGGATGCTGACCACCGGCCAGCTGCAGCCGTTCTTCCCCGACCTGTCCGACCCGCGCTTCGTCAGCGCGCTGGCGCTGGTGCACAGCCGCTTCTCCACCAACACGTTCCCCAGCTGGCCGCTGGCCCACCCCTACCGCTACATCGCGCACAACGGCGAGATCAACACCGTGCGGGGCAACCGCAACTGGATGCGGGCCCGCGAGGCGCTGCTGCGCGGCCCGGCCGACCTGCCGGGCGACCTGCAGCGGCTGTTCCCGATCTGCACGCCCGGCGCCTCGGACAGCGCGAGCTTCGACGAGGTGCTCGAGCTGCTGCACATGGCCGGCCGCTCGCTGCCGCACGCCGTGCTGATGATGGTGCCCGAGGCGTGGGAGAACGCCACGGCGATGGACCCGGCCAGGCGGGCGTTCTATGAGTTCCACTCCGCGCTCATGGAGCCCTGGGACGGCCCGGCCTGCGTGACGTTCACCGACGGGACATTGATCGGCGCTGTCCTTGACCGCAACGGCCTGCGCCCGGCCCGATGGTGGGAGACCGCGGACGGCCGGATCGTGCTGGCCAGCGAGGTCGGCGTCCTGGACATCCCCGCCGACCAGATCGTCCGCAGGGGCCGGCTGCAGCCCGGCAAGATGTTCCTCGTCGACACCGCGGCAGGTCGGGTGGTCGACGACGAACAGGTCAAGGCGTCGCTGGCCGCCGAGCAGCCGTACGCCGCCTGGCTGCACGCCGGTATCACCCGGTTGGCCGACCTGCCCGAGCGCGAGCACCACCGCAGCTCGCACACGAGCGTGCTGCGCCGCCAGCAGACCTTCGGCTACACCGAGGAGGAGATCCGCGTCCTGCTGCGCCCGATGGCCGGCACCGGCCTGGAGCCGATCGGCTCGATGGGCACCGACACGCCCGTGGCGGTGCTGTCCGAGCGCCCGCGGATGCTCTTCGACTACTTCAGCCAGCTGTTCGCCCAGGTCACCAACCCACCGCTGGATGCCATCCGGGAGGAGCTGGTGACCAGCCTGTCCGGGACGATCGGACCGGAGCAGAACCTGCTGGAGCCCGGCGCCGCGAGCTGCCGGCAGGTGGTCCTGCCGTTCCCGGTCCTCGACAACGACCAGCTGGCCAAGATCGTGCACATCAATGCCGACGGTGACCGGCCGGGGCTGGCCGCGGTCAAGGTGGCCGGGCTGTACCCGGTCAACGGTGGCGGTGAGGCGCTGCGCGACGCGCTCGACCGGGTGCGCCGTGAGGTGTCCGTCGCCATCGCCGCCGGGGCCCGGATCATCGTGCTGTCCGACCGTGACTCGACCGGGCACATGGCGCCGATCCCGTCGCTGCTGCTCACCTCGGCGGTGCACCACCACCTGATCCGCGAGAAGACCCGCACCCGGGTCGGTCTGGTCGTCGAGGCGGGTGACGCCCGCGAGGTCCACCACGTCGCGCTGCTCGTCGGCTTCGGCGCCGCTGCCGTCAACCCCTACCTCGCCTTCGAGACGATCGAGGACCTGGTCGTGCGCGGTGAGCTGCCGGGCGTCGCCCTGGACACGGCGCTGCGGCACTACGTCAAGGCGCTGGGCAAGGGCGTGCTGAAGGTAATGAGCAAGATGGGTATCAGTACGATTGCGTCCTACACCGGCGCGCAGGTCTTCGAGGCGCTCGGGCTCTCCCAGGAGCTGGTCGACGAGTACTTCACCGGCACCACCAGCCGGCTCGGAGGCATCGGTCTGGAGGTCATTGCCGAGGAGACCGCCGCGCGGCACCGCCGCGCCTACCCGGTCAATGCTGCCGAGCGCGCCCACCGGGGCCTGGAGATCGGCGGGGAGTACCAGTGGCGCCGCGAGGGCGAGGTGCACCTGTTCAACCCGGAGACCGTCTTCGCCCTGCAGCACTCGACCCGGGCCCAGAAGTACGACCTGTTCCAGGACTACACCGCCAAGGTCGACGCGCTGTCCGCGAAGGCCGGCACGCTGCGCGGGCTGTTCACCATGCGCGAGGGTCTGCGTCCGGCCATCTCGATCGACGAGGTCGAGCCGGTCAGCGAGATCGTGAAGCGGTTCAACACCGGTGCCATGTCGCTGGGCTCCATCTCGCCCGAGGCCCACGAGACGCTCGCGGTGGCGATGAACCAGCTCGGCGCGCGGTCCAACACCGGTGAGGGCGGCGAGGACCCGGAGCGGCTCTACGACCCGGCGCGGCGCAGTGCGATCAAGCAGGTCGCCAGCGGCCGCTTCGGGGTGACGAGCGAGTACCTCGTCAATGCGACCGACATCCAGATCAAGATGGCGCAGGGCGCGAAGCCCGGCGAGGGCGGCCAGCTGCCGGGGCCGAAGGTCAACCCGTACATCGCCAGGACGCGCTACTCCACGCCGGGTGTCGGGCTGATCAGCCCGCCGCCACACCATGACATCTACTCCATCGAAGACCTCGCCCAGCTGATCCACGACCTGAAGAACGCCAACTCCGGGGCGCGGGTGCACGTCAAGCTCGTCGCCGAGGTCGGCATCGGCACGGTCGCGGCGGGGGTGTCGAAGGCGCACGCCGACGTCGTGCTGGTCTCCGGTCATGACGGCGGCACCGGCGCCTCGCCGCTGACCTCGCTCAAGCACGCCGGCAGCCCGTGGGAGCTCGGCCTGGCCGAGACGCAGCAGACCCTGCTGATGAACGGGCTGCGCGACCGCATCACCGTCCAGGTCGACGGCCAGCTCAAGACCGGTCGCGACGTCGTCATCGCGGCACTGCTCGGTGCCGAGGAGTACGGCTTCGCGACCGCCCCGCTCGTCGTCAGCGGCTGCATCATGATGCGGGTCTGCCACCTGGACACCTGCCCGGTCGGGGTCGCCACCCAGCGTCCGGAGCTACGCAAGAACTTCTCCGGCAAGGCCGAGTACCTCGTCACCTTCTTCCAGTACATCGCGCAGGAGGTCCGCGAGCACCTGGCCCGGCTGGGCTTTAGGACCGTCGAGGAGGCGATCGGCCACGCCGAGGTGCTGGACACGCGTACCGCCGTCGAGCACTGGAAGGCCGCGGGGCTGGACCTGACGCCGATCCTGCACGTGCCCGACCTGCCGGTCGGCACGTCGCTGACCCGCACGCAGGCCCAGGACCACGGGCTGCAGCACGCGCTGGACAACACGCTGCTGCAGCTGTGCGAGGGGGCACTGGCCAACGGCACGCCCGTCCGGATCGAGCTGCCGGTCCGCAACGTCAACCGCACCGTCGGCACGATGCTCGGCGCGGAGCTCACCCGCCGGTACGGGGGTCGCGGGCTGCCTGAGGGCACGATCGACCTGACGTTCCACGGCAGTGCCGGGCAGTCGTTCGGGGCGTTCCTGCCACGCGGCATCACGCTGCACCTGGAGGGTGACGCCAACGACTACGTCGGCAAGGGCCTGTCCGGCGGCACGGTCACCGTCCGCCCGCATCGCGACGCGAAGATCGTCAACAGCGACGACGTGATCGCCGGCAACGTCCTGGCCTACGGCGCTACCGGCGGCAAGCTGTTCGTCCGCGGCGTGGTGGGGGAGCGGTTCTGCGTACGCAACTCCGGCGCGACCGCCGTGGTGGAGGGCGTCGGCGACCACGCCCTGGAGTACATGACCGGTGGCCGGGTCGCCATCCTCGGCCCGACCGGGCGCAATGTCGCTGCCGGGATGAGCGGCGGGACGGCGTACGTGCTGGACCTGGACGTCGCCAAGGTCAACCACGACCTGGTCGACCTCGAGCCGCTCGACCAGGGGGACCGGGAGACGCTGCGCCAGATGCTCGCCGAGCACGCCACCGAGACCGGCTCGCCGCTGGCGCAGGCGCTGGTGGACAGCGCCGGGCTCACGAGCGAGTGGGCGGCACGGTTCACCAAGGTCATGCCGCGCGACTACAAGCGCGTGCTGGCGGCCATGGAACGGGCCCGCGAGAGCGGCACCGACGTCGACGCGGCCGTGATGGCTGCGGCCAAGGTCTGAGGAGCGCGACATGGCAGACCCCACCGGATTTCTGAAGAACGACCGCCACACACCCACCCGCCGCCCGGTCGATGTCCGCATCCGGGACTGGCGCGAGGTCTACGAGCCGTTCCCGGCGGTGGCCGTGCACGACCAGGCGGCGCGCTGCATGGACTGCGGGATCCCGTTCTGCCACAACGGCTGTCCGTTGGGAAACCTGATCCCGGAGTGGAACGACCTCGTGCGCACCGATGACTGGCAGGAGGCCATCGAGCGGCTGCACGCCACGAACAACTTCCCGGAGTTCACCGGGCGGCTTTGCCCGGCGCCGTGCGAGTCGGCCTGCGTCCTGGGCATCAACGAAGACGCGGTGACCATCAAGCAGATCGAGGTCGAGATCGTCGACCGGGCCTTTGCCGAGGGCTGGGTGGCGCCGCAGCCGGCCGGCGAGCACACCGGCCGCCGGGTCGCGGTCGTCGGCTCCGGCCCGGCCGGGCTGGCCGCAGCGCAGCAGCTCACCCGGGCCGGTCACGAGGTCGTCGTGCTGGAACGGGCTGACCGCATCGGCGGCCTGCTGCGCTACGGCATCCCGGAGTTCAAGATGGAGAAGCGGGTGCTGGAGCGCAGGTTGGAGCAGATGCGCGCCGAGGGCACCGAGTTCTGCACTGGGGTCGACGTCGGCGTCGACGTGACGGTCGAGCAGCTGCGGGAGCAGTACGACGCGGTCGTGCTGGCCGGCGGTTCGACGCTGGGCCGCGACCTGCCCGCCCCCGGGCGCGACCTGGCGGGCATCCACCTGGCGATGGAGTACCTCGTACCGGCCAACCGCGTGCAGGAGGGCGACCTGCAGCGACCGCCGATCACCGCCGAGGGAAAGCACGTTGTCATCATCGGCGGCGGCGACACGGGCGCGGACTGTCTGGGCACCGCCCACCGCCAGGGCGCCGCCAGCGTCACGCAGCTGGAGATCCTGCCCCGGCCGCCCGAGCACCGCTCCGACGCCACGCCCTGGCCCACCTGGCCGCTGCAGTACCGCACCTCGAGCGCGCACGAGGAGGGCGGCCAGCGGTTGTTCAGCGTCAACACCCAGCAGTTCACCGGCGACGCCGACGGTCACGTGCGGGGCATCGAGCTGATCGACGTCGCGGCCGTCGATGGCCGCTTCCTGCCGGTCGAGGGCACCGGGCGCACCCTGCCGGCCGACCTCGTCCTGCTGGCGATGGGCTTCACCGGTCCGCAGCGCACCGGTCTGCTCCAGGCCCTCGGCGTGGACCTGGACGGGCGCGGCAATGTCGCGCGCGACAGCGGCTGGGCGACCAACGTGCCGGGCGTCTACGTGGCCGGCGACATGGGCCGTGGTCAATCGCTGATCGTGTGGGCGATTGCCGAGGGCCGGGCGGCCGCAGCGGCCGTCGACCGGGCGCTGTCCGGGGACACGCTGCTGCCGGCGCCGATTCTGCCTACGAGCAGATAGCCCGAAAGGGTGGTGGGTTCCCAGCCCTCGGCCTAGGTTCGGCTCCTACGGTGGCAACGGTGCCACCCAGGAGGAGGATCCCTTTGCGAACACGTGCCTTTGTCGGCGCCGCGGCCACCGCCGCGCTCGCCGCCGCCACGATCGTCGCGGGTCCGGCGACCAACGCCGGTGCCGCCAGTACCGCGGACGCGCAGACCGGCGCGGCCCAGTCCTACGTTGTGCTCTACCAGCCGGGAGTGGGTGGCGCCGCCGCTCGCGCCGCGGTGACTGCTGCCGGCGGCACCGTGCGCAGCAGCAACGACAAGGTCGGCTATGCGATCGCCGACAGTCGGGCCTCGGACTTCGGGCTGCGCGCGTCGGCGTCCCCCTCGCTGATCGGCGCCGCACGCAACCGCAGCATCGGGCACACCCCGACCGGCGCCCGACCTCCCCGAGAGGCCGTGGAGAAGCTGACCGCCGAGCGGGCCACTGCAGCGGCGTCCCGGGTCGCCCTGCCGGCGGCTGAGGCCGGCGCCGCGGTGGCTGCGGAGCCGCTCGCGGGCCTGCAGTGGGACATGAAAGCGATCGGCGCGACCGCACGTGGCTCCTACGCCGTCCAGCCGGGCTCGCCCCGCGTCCTGGTCGGCATCATCGACACGGGAGTCGACGGCAGCCACCCGGACATCCGACCGAACTTCGACGCTGCTGACAGCCGCAACTTCACGACCGACATCCCCGCGATCGACGGGCCGTGTGAGGTGCCGAGCTGCGTCGACGCGGCCAACGTCGACAACGACGGCCACGGCACGCATGTGGCGAGCACGATCGGGTCTCCCGTCAACGGCCTCGGCATCGCCGGCGTCGCCCCCGGCGTCACGCTTGTCAACATCCGGGCCGGCCAGGACAGCGGCTTCTTCTTCCTCCAGGCGACCCTGGACGCGCTGACGTACGCCGGTGACCTCGGCGTCGACGTTGTCAACATGAGTTTCTTCGTTGACCCCTGGCTCTTCAACTGCAGCGCCAACCCGGCCGACTCGCCGGCCGAGCAGCAGGAGCAGCGCACGATTCGGCAGGCCGTGCAGCGCGCGATCGACTACGCCCGCGGCAAGGGGGTGTTGCCGGTGGCGGCCTCCGGTAACGAGGCCACCGACCTCGGCCACCCCACGACCGACGACACCAGCCCCGACTACCCGGTGGGCACCGCCAAGCATCGCAACGTCACCAACAGCTGCCTGTCGGTACCTACGGAGACCGACGGGGTCGTTGCCGTGAACGCCACCGGACCGAGCGGCCGCAAGGCCTACTACAGCAACTACGGGACCGAGCAGTCCGACGTGTCGGCGCCAGGTGGTGACTACTACGACTCCCCGGACAACCGCGGCGACGTCGCCAACCTGGTGCTCGCGGCGTACCCGAAGTCGTTGGCCGTGCTCAACGGCCAGCTGAACAAGGATGGGACGCCCAACACGCCCTTCGTCGTCCGGGACTGCCACGGGACGGTCTGCGGCTACTACCAGTACCTGCAGGGCACATCGATGGCCTCCCCGCATGCCGTGGGGGTCGCCGCCCTGGTCGTGTCGAAGTACGGCGCCAGGGACACCGACGCCACGCACAAGCCGGGATTGACGCTGGACCCCAGGGTCACCGAGGGCGTGCTGCTCGGGACCGCCCGCGACCACGCCTGCCCGCCCGGTGGGACCTACTCCTACCACCGGGTTCGCGCTGACGGGACCACCGCCGACTCCACCGCTACCTGCGAGGGCACCAAGGACCGCAATGGCTTCTACGGTGCCGGGATCGTGAGCGCGATCGCGGCGGTCAGCTAGCAGTCACACGCCCGAGGGGGGACATCGCCCGCCACGCCGGGTGATGTCCCCCTTTCTTGTACCGGCCCCTAGTCTGGTGTCGTGAAGCGTCGCGCGAAGATTGTCTGCACGCTCGGACCGGCTGTCGGCTCGTATGAGGCCATCCGTGCGCTGGTGTACGCCGGCATGGACGTCGCCCGGCTGAACTTCTCGCACGGCAGCCACGCCGACCACGAGCAGCACTACAGATGGGTACGTCGAGCAAGCGACGAGTCCGGCCGGGGCGTCGGCGTCCTCGCGGACCTGCAGGGGCCCAAGATCCGGCTGGGCACCTTTGCCGACGGCCCGGTGGTCTGGGCGACCGGGGAGACCGTGACCATCACGACTGAGCCCACGCCCGGCACCCACGACCTGGTGTCGACGACGTACGCCGGGCTGGCCGGCGACGTCACTACCGGCGATCGGCTGCTGGTCGATGACGGCCGGGTCGGACTGCGGGTCGTCGGGGTCGATGGGCCGCGGGTGCGCCTGCTGGTCGTCGAGGGTGGCCCGGTGTCGAACAACAAGGGGTTGTCACTGCCGGGCGTCGGCGTGAGCGTTCCGGCAATGTCGGACAAGGACGAGGCCGACCTGCGCTTCGCGCTCGGGCTCCGGGTCGACATGATCGCGCTGTCCTTCGTGCGCTCGCCGGACGACGTGCTCGACGTGCACCGGATCATGGACGAGCTCGGCGCCCGGCTGCCGATCCTGGCAAAGATCGAGAAGCCGCAAGCGGTGGCTGCTCTGGACGCCATCACCGAGGCCTTCGACGGCCTGATGGTGGCCCGCGGTGACCTCGGCGTGGAGATGCCACTGGAGCGGGTGCCCCTGGTGCAGAAGCGCGCCGTGCAGGTCGCGCGGGAGCGGGCAAAGCCGGTCATCGTTGCGACCCAGATGCTCGACTCCATGATCACCGCTCCACGACCGACCAGGGCAGAGGCCAGCGACGTCGCGAACGCCGTACTGGATGGTGCCGATGCCGTGATGCTTTCGGGGGAGACCAGCGTCGGCGCCTACCCGGTCGAGGCCGTGGCGACCATGGCCCGCATCGTCGTGGCTGCCGAGGAGGAGCTGGGCAAGGTGCCGGCCGTGCTGTCCGAGCCGACGACCATCAGCGCGGCCATCGCGCGGGCCGCGGCGCGGGTAGCCGGCACGGTGGGAGCCAGCGCGATCGTCGCCTTCACCCAGTCCGGCGACACCGCCCGGCTGCTGGCCGAGCACCGCTCCCCGATCCCGCTGCTGGCCTTCACCCCGACGCCGGACGTCCGCAGCCAGCTCGCCCTGGTGTGGGGGGTCGAAACGTTCCTGGTGCCGTCCGTCACGCACACCGACGAGATGGTCCGTCAGGTCGAGCGCGCGATGCTCGACCTGGGCCGGATGCAGGCCGGCGAGCTCGTGACCATCGTCGCCGGCAGCCCGCCGTCGACCGCGGGCTCGACCAACGCGCTGCGGGTGCACCGGCTCGGGGGCTTCGTCGGGCTCTCACCGACCCCGCCTGCCTGAGCCCGGTGGCGGGCTCCCCCCGTGCCCCCGGTGGGATTCGAACCCACACTGTCGGTGGTTTGAGCACCGTGCGTCTGCCGGTTGCGCGACGGGGGCGCCCGGTGACCTTACGGCCGCCCGTCTCGCGGATGCGACCGCTACCCTGACGGCCCGCCAGCCCCGGGAGGGCCCGTGCCGCCAGCAGACCCGCGCCCCCGGCGCGTACTCGTCGCGGAGGACGAGGGGCTCATCCGCTTGGACCTCGTCGAGATGCTCGGCGAAGAGGGTTATGACGTCGTTGGCCAGGCGGGTGATGGCGCCACCGCTGTGCGGCTGGCGACCGAGCTCCGGCCCGACGTGGTGATCCTGGACGTCAAGATGCCGGTCCTTGACGGGATCGCCGCGGCTGAGCAGATCGTGCTTGCCCGGATCGCCCCGGTGGTGCTGCTCACCGCCTTCAGCCAGCGCGACCTGGTGGAGCGGGCCCGGGAGGCAGGCGTGATGGCCTACCTCGTCAAGCCGTTCCAGAAGCACGACGTCCTGCCGGCGGTCGAGATGGCGATGGCGCGCTTCGCCGAGGTCATCGCGCTGGAGGGCGAGGTGTCCGACCTGCACGGCCGACTCGAGGCGCGCAAGCTCGTCGATCGCGCCAAGGCCAAGTTGCAGGCGGAGCACGGGCTGGCCGAGGCCGAGGCCTTTCGCTGGGTGCAGCGCACCTCGATGGACCAGCGACGCACGATGCGGTCCGTGGCCCAGGCAGTGCTCGACGGCCGCGCAGCGCCGGCACCGGACCCCGTCTGACCAGTCGCCGACGTAGGTCACGAGACGGCAACGAGGCGCGTCTCAACCGGCCTGGGATCAACCTGCTGCCGTACGGTCCGTGAACAACTGCCGCGCACACGTGCGGCCAGCCCTCGGCTTAGGAGATAGTGGATGGCTCAGCCTTTGCGCACCTGGCGCACGCTGGCCGTGATCGGTGCGGGCACCCTGGCCCTCGCCGCTTGCGGCAGCAACAACAGCGGCACCGCCGCGGCACCCTCGTCATCGGCCGGCACATCCTCGGCGGCTGCCGGACAGAACGGCGCCAACGGCGTCCTCACGATCGGCACGCTGCTCCCGCAGACCGGTTCACTGGCCTTTCTCGGGCCCCCCGAGTTCGCCGGTGTCGACCTGGCTGTCAAGGAGATCAACGCGGCCGGTGGGGTGCTTGGCAAGCCAATTACCAAGATTGACTCGGACTCAGGTGACACCTCGACCAACATTGCCTCGTCGTCGGTCGACCGGCTGCTGAGCCAGAAGGCTGATGTCATCATCGGTGCGGCCAGCTCCGGTGTCTCCAAGACCGTCATCGACAAGATTGTCGGCGCCGGGGTCGTGGAGTTCTCGCCGGCCAACACCTCGCCGGACTTCACGAACTACCCGGACAAGGGCCTGTACTTCCGTACGGCGCCCTCCGACGTGCTCCAGGGCCGGGTGCTCGGCAACCTCATTGTCGAGGACGGCAATCAGACCGTCGGCATCCTCGCCCTGCAGGATGCGTACGGCACCGGCCTGTCGAAGAACATCTCCGACGCCGTCAAGGGCAGCCAGGGCAAGGTGACGCCGGACCCGGTCATCTACGACCCGAAGGCCGCGGAGTTCTCCGCCGAGGTCAGCAAGATCAAGGCCGCCGACCCCGAGGCGATCGTGGTGGTCGGCTTCGATGAGTCGGCGAAGATCATCCAGGAGCTCGTCAAGCAGGGCATCGGCCCGCAGCAGGGCAAGAAGCTGTACCTGGTTGACGGCAACATCGGCAACGCGCTCGGCGAGAAGCTCCCCCCGGGAACCCTCACCGGCGTGAAGGGGACGCAGCCCGGCGCCGAGGCTCCCGGCGACTTCCGGCAGAAGCTGCTCACGGTCAACCCGGCGCTGAAGGACTTCAACTACGCCGGCGAGTCCTACGACGCGGTGATCCTCACGGCACTGGCGGCCATCGAGGCCAACAGCGACGCGGGCGTCGACATCGCCAAGCACCTGGTGGACGTGAGCCGGCAGGGCATCAAGTGCACGACGTTCAAGCAGTGCGCCGACCTGCTGAAGGACAAGAAGGACATCGACTACGACGGCATCAGCGGTCCTGTCGAGTTCAGCCCGAAGGGTGACCCGCTGGAGGCCACCATTAACATCAGCACCTACGACGCGGCCAACAAGATCCTGCCGACCGTGGTCTACAAGAGCGGCAAGCTCGACGGCTGATCAGCCGGCACGCACAGGGCCCGGTCGCCTCGGTGACCGGGCCCTGCTGCGTGCGGGTGCTGCCGGCCGGACGCTAGGCTGCGCCCCATGAAGGATCTCGGGCTCATGGCCGCCGGCATCGCTGTCTTCGGCCTGGTGGTTTTCGGTTCGGTGGCCGCCGGCGCGGAGCGCTCGCAGGGCAGCACCACCAGGAACGGCGTCTCGCAGCCGCCGCTACCCGACGGCATCCAGATCGAGCGCAACCGGCTCCAGGCCCCGAACGGGCGCTGAGCCCGCTAGGCTCGGGCGAGCGTCCCCAGGTAGAGCGCGATCACCTTGGGGTCGTTGATGAGGTCCTTGCCGCTGGCCGTGTACGCGGTGCGTCCCTGGTCCAGCACGTAGCCGCGGTCGCAGATCTGCAGGCAGCGCCGGGCGTTCTGCTCGACCATGACCACCGAGACCCCGGTCCGGTTGATCTGGCGCACCCGGATGAATACCTCGTCCTGCAGCGCCGGTGACAGCCCTGCCGACGGCTCGTCCAACAGCAGCACCGAGGGCTCCATCATGAGCGCCCGCCCCATCGCGACCATCTGCCGCTCGCCACCTGACAGCGATCCGGCCCGCTGCTTGCGGCGCTGGCCCAGCGCCGGGAACAAGTCGGCCACGAACGCGAACCGCTCGGGAAACAGCTTGGGCGTCTGGAACACGCCCATCTGCAGGTTCTCCTCGATGGTCAGGCTGGGGAAGACGTTCTCGGTCTGCGGGACGAACCCGACGCCCTTGCGCACCAGCGCGTGCGCCTTGAGGCCGGTGATGTCCTCGCCGCGCAGCGTGACCGTGCCGGAGCGCACATTCACCAGCCCGAAGAGGGCTTTGAGCGCTGTCGACTTGCCGGCCCCGTTCGGCCCGATGATGCCGACGAGCTCACCCTCGTGCACGTACAGGTCGCAGCCGTTCAAGATGTTGACGCCCGGGACGTAGCCCGCATGCAGGTTGTCGGCCACGAGCAGGGCGCCAGCCGCTGCGTCGACGTGCGCCGACCGGTCGGCCGGCTCCTTCGGTGCGCTGCTGCTCATGGAGCCTCCTGTGCTGTGCCGGACCGCAGCTCGGCCTCGTCCTCGGCGAGCCGCTGCTGCTCGTCCTCCTCGGAGATCGGCGCGTCATGGTGCGAGCCGAGGTAGGCGTCGATGACGGCGGGGTTGGCCATGATCTCGTCTGGGGTGCCCTCGGCGATGATCCGGCCCTGGGCCATCACCACCACCCAGTCGCTGATATCGCGGACCATGTCCATGTCGTGCTCGACGAACAGCACGGTCATGCCGTCCTCGCGCAGGCTTTTGACGTGCCCGAGCAGGGACTGGGTGAGCGCCGGGTTCACCCCCGCCATCGGCTCGTCGAGCATCACCATCTCCGGAGCCACCATCAGCGCCCTGGCCATCTCCAGCAGCTTGCGCTGGCCTCCGGACAGGTTGCCGGCGAACTCGTCGCGCATGGCGTCGAGCTTGAAACGCCGGAGCAGCTCGTCGGCGCGCTCGGTGTTGGCGTTCTCCTGCGCCCGCCAGGTGCCGGGGAAGATGGCGCGCAGGAAGTTCTCGCCGCGCTGGCCGGTCGCACCCAGCAGCATGTTCTGCAGCACGGTCAGCCGCGACAGCGCCTTGGTGAGCTGGAACGTACGTACCATTCCGCGGCGGGCGACCTTGTACGACGCCACCCCGCCGAGCGAGCCGCCGTTGAACGTCCAGGTCCCGTCATCTGGTTTGTCAAAGCCGGTCAGCAGGTTGAAGAAGGTGCTCTTGCCGGCACCGTTCGGTCCGATCAGCGCGGTGATCGACCCGCGCTGGACCTCGAAGTGCTCAACGTTGACGGCCGTCAGTCCCCCGAACCGTCTGGTCACTCCGGCGGCGACCAGGACTGCATCGGGCTTGGTGCCCCCGGGGACGGCGGCGGCGCCGGCCAGTGCAGCCACCGCCTTGTCCCGCATCGCCGTCCGCATCGCGCCCTGCACTGTCGTGTCGGGCACGCCGACCTCGCCGATCGCGAAGGGGGGATCGGCCGGCCTGTCCTGGTCAGCGGGCATCGAGCGCGATCTCCCTTCGGTCGCCGAGCAGTCCCTGTGGGCGGAAGACCGCCAGGGCCATCAGCCCCAGCCCGACCAGCATCAGGCGCACCACACCGACCTGGCTGGTCGACAGGATGGACGCTGAGACGTAGCCCGCGTCGCGGGCCTGGTTGAGGATGTTGTCGGTCAGCGACAGCAGGGTCCAGAAGATCGCTGCGCCGATGACCGGGCCGAGCACCCTGGCGGCGCCGCCGAGGATGACGATCGTCAGTGCGTAGTTGGTGGTCTCGGTGCCGAACGAGTCGGGCTGCACGACGGCGTTGCCAAAGGCCGTCATGAAGCCGCCGAGTGAGCCCAAGACCCCACCGAGGACCAGGCTCTGCAACTTGTACGAGTACACGTTCTTGCCCAGACTGCGTACCGCGTCCTCGTCCTCCCGGATCGCCTTGAGCACCCGGCCCCAGGGGCTGCGCATCAGCGAGAAGACCAGCAGGCAGGACAGCACCACCAGGGTCCAGCCGACGGTCAGCACCCAGGTCTGCCGCTCGTCGAAGGAGACCCGGCCGATGCCGTAACGCCCGGCCGGGAACGGGTTGAGGGAATAGAAGCCCTGCGAGAACTGGCCGAGTCCGTCCGAGCCCTTGGTGTACTTCGCAAAGGTCACCGAGCGCACCAGCAGCCGGACGATCTCGGCCGCAGCCAGCGTGACGATCGCGAGGTAGTCCGCCCGCAGCCGCAGGGCCGGCGCGCCGAGCAGCAGAGCGAGCACGACTGCCCCCGCCAGCCCGATCGCGATCCCGAGCGCAGTAGGCAGATTGAACGTCGCGACCGTGATCGCCAGCCCGTACGCCGCGACGCCGAGGAAAGCCGCCTGGCCGAAGTTCAGCAGCCCGGTATAGCCGAAGTGCACGTTGAGCCCGATCGCGGCCAGCGCGAAGATGACCGTGTCCAGGCCGACCGCAGCCCGCAGGGCATTGGTGAGGATCAAGCCCCAGTCCATGGTGCCGCCTTCCCGGTGCCGGTCAGCCCACCCGCTCGCGTCGGCCCAGAATGCCCTGGGGCCGAACGAGCAGGATGAGGATGAGGATCACGAGCGCACCGGCGTTCTTCAGCTCCGGCGGCACGACGACGGTGGACACCTGGGTGAAGACGCCGACCACGACGCTGCCGAGTAGCGCGCCGAACGCGGTGCCCAGGCCACCGAGCGTCACCCCGGCGAAGACCAGCAGCAGGATCTGGAACCCCATCTGGAAACTGACCTGCTGGGAGAGCCCCAACATGACGCCCGCCAGGCCGGCGAGGCCGGCACCGGCCACCCACACGGTGGAGATGACGCGCTCCACGTCGATGCCGGACGACGCGGCGAGCGCAGGGTTGTCGGCGACCGCGCGGGTCGCCTTGCCGATCCGCGTACGCAACAGCATGAAGCCGAACGCCAGCAGCACCAGCGTGCAGATCGTCATGCTGGCGATGTCCTTGTCGGCCAGCGCGAACGGCCCGTAGGACTTCGCCACCTGACCCTGGTAGTTGGCGTACGGCCGCGACGAGCCGCCGAAGACGTACAGGAACAGGCCGCGGGCGAACAGCGCCAAGCCGATCGTCACGACCAGCATGGCGATCAGCCCGGTGCCGCGACGACGCAGCGGACGCCACAGGCCGCGGTCCTGGAGCCCCCCGAGCAGCGCGGCGAGCACGACCGCGAGCGGCGCCGCCAGCAGGAACGGCAGCCCCAGCCGGACGTTGAACAGGTAGCCGAGCAGGCCGCCGAGGGTGATCAGCTCGCCGTGCGCGAAGTTGACCAGGCCCGTCGTCCCGTAGATCAGCGAGAGGCCGACGGCCGCGAGCGCGATGATGAGCCCAAAGTTCAGACCTTCGACGGCCAACTGCACGACGCGGCCGAGCTGGCTCGACGTCGCGACAAGGCGGCCCTTGCCGAGCGGGAACAGCACGTTGCGCTGCTGCGCCGGGTTGACGATCAAGGTGACCTTGGCTTTGTCACCTGCACTGACGCGTACGCCGTCCGGCAGGGACTTCTCGTCCAGCGTCACGGTGTAGCTGCCGGGACCGGGTACCGGGATGACGAAGACCCCGTCCGGCCCGCTGTCGGCCTTGCCGAGCTCTGCTCCGTCGGGGCCCCTCACACTGACGCTCGCGCCGACAACCGGCTCGGTGCCATTGCGCAGCCTGCCCTGAATCGTCTCACCGGCGGCGGACGCGGCCGGAGTGACCAGCAGCAGGGCCAGCAGGGCGAGCGTCCCGGTGAGGACCGCCAGCACGGACTTGCGCACTCGTCCTCCACGGTTACCGGGCGGGTCCCCACGGTGGGGGGCCGCGGGAGCATATCCACAGGCCGCAGAGCTTGGATGTCCATTCAGGTACCTGATGTGTGACCGCCGCGATGCGCTGAGGTCAGCGCAGCGCCGACACCAGCGCGGCCAGCGCCGGTGCGACCGCCAGCGCGGGCAGCAGATCGGCGACGGGGATCGCCTTGACGGCCAGCAGCCGTAGGCCGACACCGAGCAGGAGCACGCCGCCGGTGGCGGTGAGGGCAGCGACCTCTGCCGCCGGCAGCAGGTTGCCGAGCAGCGCCCCGACGACGGTCAGCAAGCCTTGGATGACGGCGACGGAGACCGCGGAGGCAGCAACCCCCCAGCCCAGGGAGGCGGCGAAGGCCACCGCGGCGAAGCCGTCGAGCGTACTTTTCAGGGCGAGTTGCTCGATGCCGCGGCCCAGCCCGTCGGACAGCGAGCCGAGAACCGCCAGCGGGCCGACACAGAACAGCAGCGACGCCGTCACGTAACCCTCGACGAAACGCGCGCGGCTCGGTCCAGCGCCCCACGCGAGCCGGCGCTGGAGCCAGCGGCCGCTGCTCTCGAGCCGGTCCTCCAGCCGAAGCAGACTGCCGACGATGCCGCCGATGAGCAGGGCGCCGAGCACGATCAGCAGCCCCGCCGACGGCCCGACAGCAGTGCGGTACGCGCTCGAGCTGAGTCCGTCCGCGACATTCAGCCCGGCGATCACCAGGGTGACCAGTCCCAGGGCGTCGGTGACCGTGCCACGGGTGCGCTCCGGCAGGCGCCCACGGACGGCGACCCCGAGACCGGAACCGAGCAGGATGGTAGCGATGTTGAGCAGGGTTCCCGCTCCGCGGATCACCCGGCAGCCTCCCACTCGTCGCCCGGCCTGGTCGGCAGTACGGTCGGGTGCCGGGATCCTAGGGAGGACACCCCGGGCTCGTCCCCTCGACCTCGGGAGCCGCTCGTGGCACGGCCTTCTCCTCGGGTGCGGCCCGCGACCGCGGCCGACCTGCCCGCCCTCTTATCACTGGGCAGCGAGCTGCGGGAGCAGTTGGTGCCGACCCAGACGGTTCGGCGGCGCGGCGCGGCGTTCGGCGCTCAGCACGCCCTGGAGGCGCGCTACTGCGACGCCCTCGCCGATCCGCACCGGCACCTGCTCGTCGTCGTCGACGGGGCGGCTGACGCGCCGGAGGAGGTCCTTGGCATGGCGCTGCTCATGGTCGCGCCGGCCAACGCCCTGCTGGACCACCTGGCCGTCCATATGAGCCACTCGGTGGTGGCCGACCGGCACCGACGGCGGGGGGCGGGACGGGCGTTGGTCGCGGCGGCCGCCGCCTTCGCCGACGAGCGCGGCGTCGACCAGCTCATGGTGTCGGTGCCACCAGGTTCGCGCGAGGCCAACCGCTTCTTCGCCCGGTTGGGCTTCGCGCCGGTCGCGGTACGCCGCTCGGCCCCGGTCCGCGGTGTGCTCCGCCGGCTGGCCGCCGGGGACGTGCACCCCCCCGAGCACCTGGTGCGGCGCCGCCGCCGACCTGTCCGCACCGTGCGCGGGGCCCTGCCACTGGGGCCGTCCCGGGACCAGGACTGACCTACAGGCTCCTAGAATGACGGGGTGGCAGCCAAGCGTGTCGTCGAGCTCCCCCGCCCGCGGCTGCTCCTGCTCGACGGGCACTCGCTGGCCTACCGGGCCTTCTTTGCGCTGCCCGTCGAGAACTTCTCCACCACCGACGGACAGCCCACCAATGCGGTCTACGGCTTCACCGCGATGCTCATCAACGTGTTGCGCGATGAGCAGCCGACGCACCTCGCGGTGGCCTTCGACGAGAGCGAGCCGACCTTCCGGCACGTGGCGTACGCGCAGTACAAAGCCGGCCGGGCCGAGACCCCGACCGACTTCCGTGGGCAGGTCAGCCTGGTCAAGGAGGTCCTTGACGCGCTGCGCGTCCCGCGGGTGAGCAAGCCCGGCTACGAAGCCGACGACGTCATCGCGACGCTCGCGACGCAGGCCGCGGCCGAGGGCATGGACGTGCTGATCGTCACCGGCGACCGCGATGCCTTCCAGTTGGTCACCGACCGGGTCACGGTGCTCTACAACAGCCGCGGCGTCTCCGACATGCGCCGGATGACCCCCGACGCCGTGCTGGACAAGTACGGCCTGAGCCCCGAGCAGTATCCGGAGTTCGCAGCCCTACGCGGTGATCCCAGTGACAACCTGCCGAACGTGCCCGGCCTCGGCGAGAAGACCGCCACCAAGCTCATCCAGCAGTACGGCGACGTCGGCTCGCTGATCGACTCCATCGATGAGGTCAAGGGCAAGGTCGGCGACAGCCTGCGGGCCAACGCCGCCAACGTGCTGCGCAACCGCCAGCTCACCGAGCTCGACCGCGACGTTCCGCTCGAGGTTGGGCCGCACGACCTGCGGCTGGGCCAGTGGGACCGCGACGAGGTGCACAAGGTCTTCGACGCCCTGCAGTTCCGGGTGCTGCGCGAGCGGCTCTACGCCACCCTGTCGGCCGTCGAACCCGAGGCCGATCAGGGCTTCGATGTCGACGCCCGGGTGCTGGCGCCCGGTGAGGTCCGGGCCTTCCTGGCCGGGCTCCCCACGGGCGTACGCACCGGGCTGCACGTCCGCGGCACGTGGGGCCGGGGGACCGGAGATGCCAGCGGTATCGGGCTCGCGGCGCAGTCGCACTCGCCGTTGCCGGACGACGCCGACCAGGGACCCGCTGTGCAGCAGCGGCCCGACGACGCGGCGTACATCGACCTCGTGCAGCTGACCCCTGACGACGAGGCGGCGCTCGGCGGCTGGCTCACCGACGCGTCCGTGACCAAGGCGATGCACGACGCGAAGGGGCCGCTGCTCGCACTGCAGGCCCGCGGCTGGCTGGTCGACGGGCTGACCAGCGACACTGCGCTCGCCGCGTACCTGGCACTGCCCGGCCAGGGCAGCTTCGACCTCGGCGACCTGGCGCTGCGCTACCTGCGCCGCGAGCTGCGCGCGGAGTCCGGCGGGCCCGGTGGCGCAGTCAGTCCGGACGGCCAGCTGAGCCTGGTCGGCGGGGTGGAGGCCGAGGACGAGGCCGCCGCCGCGGTCACCGTCCTCCACGCCCGAGCGGTGGCCGACCTGGCGGTCGCGCTCGACGAGGACCTGGCGCGCCGCGGCGGGACCGCCTTGCTGCGCGACCTCGAGCTACCGCTGGTGCGGGTGCTCGCGGACTGCGAGCGCACCGGGATCGCCGCCGACGTCGACTACCTCGTCGGGCTCGAGACCAAGCTCCGCGACCTGGTGAAGGAGGCCGCCGAGTCGGCCTACGCCAGCGTCGGTCACGAGTTTCACCTGGGCTCGCCCAAGCAGCTGCAGGAGCTGCTGTTCGTCGAGCTCGGCCTGCCCAAGACGAAGAAGATCAAGACTGGCTGGACGACCGACGCCGACGCCCTGCAGAACAGCCTGCTGGGCACGCACCCGGTGATCGAGCGGCTGCTGCACCACCGCGAGATGACCCGGCTGCTGATGGTCGTGGAGAAGCAGCTGCTGCCGACCATCGCCGACGACGGCCGGATCCACACCACGTTCAAGCAGATGGTCGCGGCGACCGGGCGGCTGTCCAGTGACAACCCGAACCTGCAGAACGTGCCGATCCGTACTGCCCAGGGCCGCGAGATCCGGCAGGGCTTCGTCGCCGGCCCCGGCTACGAGGCGTTGATGACCGCCGACTACTCCCAGATCGAGATGCGGATCATGGCGCACCTCTCGCACGACGACGGCCTGAAGGAGGCCTTCTCGACCGGGGAGGACCTGCACACCTTCGTCGCCTCCCGGGCCTTCGGCGTCCCCGTCGAGCAGGTCGACCCGGAGCTGCGGCGGCGGGTGAAGGCGATGAGCTACGGGCTGGCGTACGGGCTGTCGGCGTACGGCCTCGCCACCCAGCTGCGAATCTCGACGGAGGAGGCCAAAGAGCAGATGACGGCCTACTTCGAGCGGTTCGGCGGCATCCGCGACTACCTGCATGACGTCGTTGCACAGGCCCGCAAGGACGGCTACACGTCCACCATCCTGGACCGCCGCCGCTACCTGCCCGACCTGCTCAGCGACAACGGCCAGCGCCGGTCGATGGCCGAGCGGATGGCGCTGAACGCGCCCATCCAGGGCAGCGCCGCGGACGTCATCAAGCTCGCCATGCTGGGCGTCTCCCGGGCCCTTCGCGAGCAGGGCCTGGCGTCACGGCTGCTGCTGCAGGTCCACGACGAGCTCGTGCTCGAGGTCGCCCAGGGTGAGCGTGAGCCGCTGGAGGCCCTCGTCCGTCGCGAGATGGGTGGCGCCTACCCGCTCGACGTTGCCCTCGACGTGAGCGTCGGCGTCGGCCGTACCTGGGACGACGCCGGCCACTGACCATCCGGGCACCCCGGGTGCGGCCCGGGTCGAGGTCCTCGTGGCCCAGCTGATGTGGTGGCCGGGAAAGTCGTAGGTATGCCTGACGAGCGCGATGCACGGGGGCGAAGGACCGACCGCGAATCTGCACCCCGTGCGTCCGACCACGCGACGTGCTTCGCCGCCACAGGTCGGCGCCGTCCGGTCCGACGCAGGTGCGTCGCCGCGGCCCGTGTTCGACAGGCTGGGCGATGCGAGGGCGGTCACGCGGCTGTGCCACCCCCGGCGGCCCGAACTGCACGTCAGGCCGAGTGCAGGATCCGCAGCATCCGGGTGTTGCCCAGCGTGTTGGGGCGGACCCGTGCCAGGTCGAGGAACTCCGCGACGCCCTCGTCCGGCGACTGCAGCAGCTCCTCGAGCGCGCCGGCAGCAATCGGCACCTGCGCGACGGCGTCGAACCCGTGGCTGGCGAAGAACACCGTCTCGAAGGTCAGACAGAAGACCCGCCGCACGCCGAGCTCGCCGGCCTGCTCGAGCAGCCGGTCCAGCAGGGCATGCCCCACGCCCAGCCCACGCACCTCGGCGGCGACGGCAAGGGTGCGCACCTCGGCCAGGTCGGCCCAGAGCACGTGCAGCGCGCCGCACCCGACGACGTGATCGCCGTCTACGGCGACGAAGAACTCCTGCACGTCCTCATAGAGGGTGACGGTGGCCTTGCCGAGCAGCCGACGGTCTCCGGTCCAGGAGTCGACGAGGTCGCGGATCTGCGGCACGTCCTGCGTACGCGCCCGGCGGACCTGCGCGATCACGCGTGCGCCGCGCTCGTCGCGGTTCATGGGGCGCTCCTCGGTTTCGTCGCGCTGAAGATCGCGGTCCCTGGCATCAGGCGGCCACGCAGTGGTGACCACTGACCCCATTCGCGCTCGTGCCCCGGTGGCCATTCCGGCTCCAGCAGGTCGTCCAGGCTCAGCCCGGCGGCGGTCAGCTCGCGTACCCGGTCACCAAGGGTGCGGTGG
>JAYVYM010000052.1:0-2696 GCA_043784245.1 Frankiales bacterium | reverse complement strand
ACAGCGCCCGTCGCGGTCCTGCTGACCTGCGACCGGGGCAAGGTGAACGACCTGCTGCGCCGGCTCCCCATCGACGTACGGATCGATCTGGACGAGCTGACGGCAGCCGACCTCTCACCATTGGGGCCGGGCATCTACGAGGCCACCCGCGGTCACCCCATGTTTGTCACGGACTGGCTGGCAGCCGCCGAGCAGCGACTCCCGGACGCGTTCACACCCGCGCTGCGGGAGCGGGTCATCACGCGCTGCTGGGACCTCGGCCCGCAGTCGTATCGGCTGCTCACGGTCGCGGCGGTGCTCGACCAGCCGTTCCGCACGCTGCTGCTCGGCCAGCTCGTCGGCGCGTCCGACGACGTCGTCGACCAGCTGGACCGGCTCGTCGACGAGGGCCTGCTCGTCGACGAGGGCGAGGCCCTCCGCTTCCGGCATCCGCTCGTCCAGCGCATCCTCGCCGAGACGTTCTCCGCCGCCCGGCGCGCCCGGCTGCTCGACCGGGCGCAGAGCCTTGCCCTGCGCCCTCCGCAGCGCCGCAGCACCGACGGCTCAGGCGCAGCACTGGGGCTCAACAACGACCTCCGCCAGGGACCCCCAGCGCAGGTTCGAGCGGTGGGGGGTGTCGGCGAGCCCGGGTGACTACGACGAAGGTCGTCTGTCGCGGGCAGCGGAGATCTGTCTGACTGCAGGCGTACTCCCCTCGGGGGACGGGCACCAGGGGGGCGACGTGATGGCAGCCATGGGAGCCCGGGCGTGGCGCGGCGACGTCGGCACCGTCCTGCACGTCCCGTGGGCCACACTCGACCACGAGGTCAGCGCCGCGCTGAGGGCATTGCTGCAGACGGCGCACCAGGTCGGCACCGCCCTGGTCCTTGACCTGTCACAGGTCGGCTTCGTCGACTCGTCCGCCCTGGGGGTGCTGGTCTCGGCCCACCGGCGCCTGCGTGCTGAGGGCAGCGCGCTACTCATCTCCGGCGTCGACGAACGCGTCCTGCGGGTGCTGCGTATCAGCGGCCTGCTGCATCAGCTACACATCATCGACGCACATCCGCGGGATGACACGGCCAACTGAGGGCGCAGCCGTACCAGAGGTCGTAAGACCACGGTCGGCCTGAGCGGACGCAGACGCGGGTCGTGGCCCGGCGGGCTGCCGGGCCACCGGCCCGCGCAGCTCATCGAGCCTGACCAGGCCAATGCCGGCGAGGACCAGCAGGCCGCCGACGAGCTGGACCGGGGCCGGGGTCTGCCCAAGCAGCAGCCATGCGAAGACGATCGCGAACAGCACCTCGCTGAGCCCGACGAACGAGGCGAGCCGCGCCCCGAGGACCCGGGCGGCGGCGATGCCCGCGACGTAGGCCACGACGGCGGCGAGCAGCGACAACCCGAGCACCGGGACGACCCAGCTCACCTGAGTGTCGAGCAGGGAGACGTCGGTACGCGGGGCGCGCAGGGGCAGCAGACCCATCGCGCCGGCCGCCAGCAGCAGGATCGCGCCGAACGACAGCCCTCCCCAGGCCACGACCAGTGGCGGGAGCGGGTCTTCGGTGCGCGCTGACAAGACGAAGTAGACCGCGAGCCCCGTGGCCGCCCCGAGTCCCCACAGCACCCCGACGAGGTCCAGGTGGTGGCTGCCGGCGAGGTCGAGCACGAGGACCAGACCAGCCAGCGCGAGCGCCCCGCCGCCGACGGTGAGCCGGCGCGGGCGCTGCCCCTGGCTCAGCCACAACCAGCCGACGACCAGCAGGGCGCCGGAGTACTCCAGCAGCAGGGCGACACCGACCGACAGGTGCGCGACCGCGTTGAAGAAGCACAGCTGGCAGCCCGCGACCGCCGCGAAGCCGTACACCATGATCGCGCCACGGCCGCGGCGCAGCAGCGCACGCCGGCCGCGCAGCTGCACCAGCGCCGGGGCGGTGAGCGCCAGCGCCGCAATCGTGATCCGGACAGCGACGGCCGCACCGGGAGACCAGCCTGCCGCCAGCAGGGCGGCAGCGAACGCGCCCGACGTGCCGAAGGTGGCGGCAGAGAGCACGGCCAGCCCGAGGCCCGCTTGTTGTCGCGGCACCCGTCCTCCCCTGCATGTCGACGTGTCGGCGCTCAGCCCGCAGGTTAGGGCGCGCCGTGACGGGCAGCATCGCGCGATGCCTGCCACCACCGTCCCCGCCGCCTCGAGCGCCCCCGAGCTGCGCGCCCACCTTGCCGTCCCGCCGACCTCCAGCGGGCCGTGGCCTGGTGTCGTCGTGCTCCACGAGGCCTTCGGGCTGACGGACGACACCCGCCAACAGGCCGACCGGTTGGCCGCCGCCGGGTTCCTGGCGCTGGCTCCCGACCTGTTCACCGCGGGCGGTGCGTTGCGCTGCCTGCGGTCGACGTTCTCGGCATTGCTGTCGGGCAGCGGTCCGGTGTACGGCGACATCGAGGCCGCACGGACGTTCCTGGCCGGGCGGGCGGACTGCACCGGCAAGGTCGGCGTGATCGGCTTCTGCATGGGTGGCGGGTTCGCGTTGATGACCGCCGCCCGCGGTTTTGACGCCGCAGCGCCGCACTACGGCGCGCTACCGAAGGACCCCGCCGCCGTGCTGCGCGGAGCCTGCCCCGTGGTGGCCAGCTACGGCCGCCGCGACCGGGCGCTCAGGGGGGCGGCTGCCCGACTCGACGCTGCGCTGACCGAAGCCGGTGTCGAGCACGACGTGCGGGAGTAC
>JAYVYM010000051.1:0-7383 GCA_043784245.1 Frankiales bacterium | reverse complement strand
GCAGGCCGGCCTGCTGGTGCTGGAGGACAACCCGTACGGGCTGCTGGGCTTTGACGGGCCGCCGGTCCGGGCCATCCGCGCCCGCGGCGGCGTCGATGACGTCGTCTACCTCGGGTCGTTCAGCAAGACCTTCGCGCCCGGCCTGCGGGTCGGCTGGGTGCTCGCGCCGCACGCCGTACGCGAGAAGCTGGTGCTGGCCAGCGAGGCCTCCGTGCTCTGCCCACCCGCGCTCAACCAGCTGGCGGTCGTGGAGTACCTGTCGACACAGGACTGGCAGGGCCAGGTCGGGGTCTTCCGGCAGATCTACCGGGAGCGCCGCGACGCGATGCTCGACGCGCTCACCCAGCTGATGCCGCGGGGCACGACCTGGACGCGCCCGACCGGCGGCTTCTACGTCTGGACGACGCTGCCGACCGGCTTGGACGCGAAGGTGATGCAACCCCGGGCGATCACCGCGCGGGTCGCCTACGTGCCCGGGATCGGCTTCTACGCCGACGGTCAAGGCGCCCGCGAGCTGCGACTGTCCTACTGCTTCCCCGAGCCCGACCGCATCCGCGAGGGCGTCCGGCGCCTCGCCGGCGTGGTCGAGGCCGAGCTGGAGCTGCTCGAGACCTTCGGCCCGACAGCGACGCACCGGGCGCCGGGCGGCGTGCAGACGCCCGCGCCGGACATGGCGTGAAAGCGCTGGTTCTGGCGGGTGGGCTGTCCCACGAACGGGACGTCTCACTGCGATCGGGGCGACGGATCGGCGACGCGCTGCGGGCTGCCGGGGTCGGCTCCGACGTCCGGGACGCGGACGCCTCGCTGCTCAGCGTCCTGCCGGCGTACGACGTCGTGCTGATCGCGCTGCACGGCGGCTCCGGCGAGGACGGGTCGGTACGCGAGGTGCTCGAGCTGGCCCGTGTCCCTTACGTCGGCGCGACGCCCGGGGCCTGCCGGCTGGCGTGGGACAAGCCCAACGCCAAGTCGATCGCCCGGCGGGCCGGGGTGGCCACACCGCACGCCGTGGTCCTGCCGCATGCGACCTTCCAGGAGCTCGGTGCGGTCGCTCTGCTGCGGTGCGTCGTCGACCACCTCGGGATGCCGCTGATGGTCAAGCCGGCTCGCGGCGGCTCGGCGCTCGGGGCGACGGCCGTCCACACCCCGGCTGACCTCCCCGCGGCGATGGTCGCCTGCTACGGCTACGGCGAGGCGGCCCTGGTGGAACAGTTCGTGGTCGGTACCGAGGTGGCCGTGACGGTCGTCGAGGACGCTGGCGAGGCGCGGGCGCTGCCCGCCGTCGAGGTGCGCCCGCTGTCCGGGGTGTACGACTACGCGGCGCGCTACACCGCCGGTCAGACGGAGTACTTCGCGCCCGCCCGGCTCGAGGCGGCCGTCGCCCGAGCCGTGGCGGCGGCTGCCGTCACCGTGCACCGGGCTCTGGGCCTGCGCGACCTGTCCCGCATCGACCTGGTCGTCTCCGCCGACGGGGTGCCGCACTTCCTGGAGGCCAACACCGCACCTGGGATGACCGAGACCTCGCTGCTGCCGATGGCGGTGCAGGCCGCCGGGCTTTCGGTCGGCGAGCTGCTGCACGAGCTGGCGGCGCAGGCCGTCGCCCGGTAGGCAGGCCGCTGGTCAGGGTGGCGGAGCGTCCAGCATCGCCACGATCCGGTCGAGGTCGTCCCGCGAGCCGAACTCGATGGTGAGCTTGCCCTTGGCCCGACCCATGTCAACCTTGACTCGCGTCTCGAACCGGTCGGACAAGCGTTCAGCAAGCTCGACCAGGGCAGGCTGCGGCGTGCGCTTGGCCCGCCGTACCGCAGCGCCGGGGCCCTGCGCGCAGGAGTGCGACAGCGCGACCGCCTCCTCCACAGCGCGCACGCTCATCCCCTCGGCGACGACCCGGGTCGCCATCGCCTCCTGCGCCTCGGCGCTGGGCAGACCCAGGATCGCGCGGGCATGGCCGGCCGACAGCACCCCGGCTGCGACCCGGCGCTGCACCGCCCCCGGCAGCTGCAGGAGCCGAATCGTGTTGGTGATCTGCGGCCGGGACCGACCGAGCCGGCTCGCCAGCTCCTCGTGCGTCGCACCGAACTCGTGCAGCAGCTGCTGGTAGGCGGCCGCCTCCTCCAGCGGGTTGAGCTGCTCGCGGTGCAGGTTCTCCAGCAGCGCGTCACGGAGCATGTCGTCGTCGCTGGTGTCCCGGATGATCGCGGCCACGGTGCTGCAGCCGGCCTCGCGGGAGGCCCGCCAGCGGCGCTCGCCCAGCACCAGCTCGTAGCGGGCGGATCCGTCGACCGACGCCGAGATCTCCCGGACCACCACCGGCTGGAGCAGGCCGACCTCGCGGATACTCGTCACGAGCTCGGCGAGCGCCTCCTCGTCGAAGTGCTGACGCGGCTGCAGCGGGTTGGGGGTGATCGCATCGAGCGGCAGTTCGGCGAACCGCGCCCCGGCGACCGCCCCCGGCGCTGCCTGGTCGACGGCGACCATCAGTCCGGACCGAGCGCCGGGGCTGGCGGCAATGAGTGCGCCCAGGCCTCGCCCGAGGCCTCCCCGCGGTGTGCTCACTGCGCCTCCTCCGGCCGAGCCCCGCGCTCGGCGATCTGCCGGGCTGCCTCGATGTAGGCCCGCGACCCCCGCGAGCCCGGGTCGTACGTCACCACGCTCTTGCCGTAGCTCGGGGCCTCGCTGACGCGCACGCTGCGCGGGATCACCGCGTCGAGCACGACACCGCCGAAGTGCGTGCGCACCTCTGCGGCGACCTGATCGGCCAGCCTGGTGCGAGCGTCGTGCATGGTCAGCAGGATGGTCGACAGCGACAGGCCTGGATTGAGGTGCATCTTGACCATGTCGACGGTGCGCAGCAGCTGACCGACCCCCTCCAGCGCGTAGTACTCGCACTGGATCGGGATCAGCAGCTCCCGAGCCGCCACCATCGCGTTCAGGGTCAGCAGTCCCAGGCTCGGTGGGCAGTCGATGAGCACGTAGTCCAGGTCGCTGCCCGGCCCGGCGGTGTACGCCTCGAGCGCGCGCGCCAGCCGCCACTCGCGGGCCACGGCCGGTACCAGCTCGATCTCCGCGCCGGCAAGGTCGATAGTCGCCGGTACGCACCAGCAGCCGGCTACACCCCCGGCCGGTTGTACGACCTCCGCGACCGCCGTGCCCTCGATGAGGACGTCATAGACGTTGGGCACACCGCTGTGGTGCTCGACAGCCAGGCCGGTGCTGGCGTTGCCCTGGGGGTCCAGGTCGACGACGAGCACCTTGGCGCCGTGTTGCGCCAGTGCCACCGCGATGTTGACGGTGCTCGTGGTCTTACCGACACCGCCCTTCTGGTTCGCCACACACAACGTTCGGCGGGTGGCCGGCCGCGGGAAGGGCACCCGCTCCCGGGTCCGGGACCGGACTGCAGCGGCGATCGGCGCCACGGCGTCGGATTCGAGGTCGCGGGGCGCCTGGTCGTCGCGCAGCAGCCCTCGGATCCGCCGGCCCGCCTCGTCCTGCCCCACCAACGGCGCAGCCACGAGTTCGGGCGGCTGCTCCGGCTGGGTAGGCGACGGCGTCGTCGGCTCCGGCTCCGGCTCCGACTCCGGCTCCGACTCTGGCTCCGGCTCCGGCTCCGGCTCCGGCTCCGGCTCCGGCTCCGGCTGCAACGGCCAGCCAAGGCCGCTGCGGCCGTCCGGTTCGGTGGCCGGAGCGGACTGCGGCCAGCCGAGCCCGCTCACCGGCGCGCCCGCGGACCGGTGGGCCGCAGAGCGGGCGGGCCGGCCTCGGTGCGCTCGACGACGACGACGCGAGCCAGCGTGGCGAGCTCCGCGCGGCCGACCTGCTCGACCCGGGCCCGCATCCCACCGATTCGGCGCAGCGCTGCGCGGCCCGCTGCCAGCTCACCGTCGGCGCGGTCACCCTTCAGGGCCAGCAACCGCCCCCCCGGCACAAGCAGGGGCAGCGCCCAGGCAGCGAGGCGGTCGAGGGGGGCCACCGCACGGGCCGTGACGATGTCCACCGATATCGAACCGACCAGATCCTCGGCGCGGGCGCGCCGCACCTCGACGTTGGGCAGTGCGAGGCTGTCGACGACCTCGACGAGGAAGGCCGCCCTGCGCTGCAGGGGCTCGACCAGGAGCACCCGTACCTCGGGGCGCTGAGCAGCCAGCACGATCCCGGGCAGGCCGGCGCCTGAGCCGAGGTCGAGGACGACGTCACCGTCCGCCACCAGGTCGGCGAGCCCGGCGCAGTTCAGCAGGTGCCGCTCCCAGAGCCGGGGCGCCTCGCGGGGCCCCAGCAGGCCGCGCTCGATAGCGGGGCCGGCGAGCAGCACGGCGTACGCCTCAAGAACCGGCAGCCGGGCTCCGAAGACCTCGTGCGCGGTCGGCGGAGGGGTCGGCGGGAGGCCGTCAAGCAGGTCGGTCACGCCCCGGCGGGCAGCAGCACCACGCGGCGCTCGGGCTCCACGCCCTCTGACTCGCTGACAACACCCTCCACTCCCGCGACGGCATCATGGACGATCTTGCGCTCGAAGGGCGTCATCGGCGCCAGCGACACCGGCTGACCCGAGGCGAGCACCCGCTCGGCCGCACGCACTCCGGTCTGCGACAGCTCGGTCTTGCGCTGCGCCCGCCAGCCGCCGATGTCGAGCATGAGGCGGCTGCGGACACCTGTCTGCTGCACGACGGCGAGCCGGGTGAGCTCCTGTAGGGCGTCGAGCACGGTGCCGCCCGGGCCGACCAGGGCGTCGAGGCCCGCACCGACGATGGCGACGACAGCCCGGCTGTTCTCGACATCCATGTCGATGTCGCCGTCGACGTCGGCGATGTCGAGCAGCCGCTCCAGGTAGTCACCGGCGATGTCACCCTCCTGCACCAGCAGCTGCTCCGCGGACGCTGGCGCAGCGCCTGCTGCGCCCGGCGAACCGTCGTCACCGAGCGGGGCGGGAGTCGTGCGGGCAGGAGCGGGGGCGTCAGGAGCGGGGGCCTGCGTGTCGGTCACGGGGTCCTTCTGGGGTTGGGACGCCACGGGACGCGGCGACGTGCAGGTGCAGAGGTAGTACGGAGCCCGGCCGGCGGCGGTCAGTGCCGGCCGCCTGGGCGCCCCTTCTTCTTGCGGCTCCCCTGGGGCCGACGGGCCGTGGTCTCGGTATTGCCGCCCTGCCCGGCACCGCTCTGACTGGCACCGCCAGCCGCGATGATGGGGCGGCTGCCAGCAGGCTGCGGTGTACCGGGCACCGGTGCGACGACGTTACGGGCCGCGGCCTGCGCGCCCCGGGCGGGGCGCTTGGCAAGATCGACAGCCTTCCCGCTGCTCCCTTGGGGGGCGGCACTCGGCGAGCCGGTGTTCGGGGGCGGCATCCGGGCTATCACGTACCGCTGCTGGCCCATGGACCAGATATTGGTCGTGAGCCAGTAGAGCAGCACACCGATGGGGAAGCTGAAGCCGAAGACGGCGAAAGACAGCGGAAGCACGTAGAGCATGATCTTCTGCACGGTCTGCTGCGTCGGGTCGGTGACGGTGGCGCGGGCCATCATCTGACGCTGCGTCCAGAAGGTCGTCGCCCCCATCGTCACCAGCATGACCACAGCGACGATCTTGACCACACTTGGCGTACCGCCGAGGCCGGTGACGAAGTCGGCTGTGCTCGTGAACGCGGAGGACAGCGGCGCACCAAAGACCTTGGCCCGGCCACCTTCCGAGAGGTCGGTCGCGGTGAGCCCGAAGCGCGCCGACGAGCCGGGCTTGAACTCCCGGATGACGCTGAATAGCGCGAAGAACACCGGCAGCTGCAGGAGCAACGGCAGGCACCCTGAAATCGGGTTGGCGTTATTGTCCTTGTAAAGCTTCATCATTTCGGTGTTGAGGGTCTCGCGGTCGCCCTTGTGCTGCTTCTGGAGCTCTTTGATCCGTGGCGCCAGCTCCTGCATCCGGCGCTGCGACTTGATCTGCTTGACGAACAGCGGGAACAGCAGGAGGCGGACGAAGACCGTCAGCAGCACGATCGACAAGCCCCAGGCCGGGCCGCTCGATGGCTCAAGGAACGTCGACAGCCCGCCGTGGATGCCCTTGAGCACCTGAGCCACAGGCGTTCCGATGACATCGATGACGCTCACGAGAGGGCTCCCAGATCGGCGACGGTCGGACGGGGTGCGCGGGGTACGTCGGTGCGGTGCGTGGCGAGACTGCGCGGGCGGGGCGGGGTCGGGCTACCTACAGCATCGTCCCTGCCGGCTCGTGATGCCGCGCTTGCCCGTCGTCGGACGCGGGTGGCGGGAGGCGGGACGGGGTCATGGCCGCCCGGGTTGAAGGGCTGGCAGCGGCCAAGCCGACGCAGTGCCAGCCAGCTCCCTCGAGCTGCCCCGTGTTGCTCCAGGGCATGCAGCGCGTAGGTGCTGCAGGTCGGCGCGAACCGGCAGCGCGCGGGCAGTAGGGGCGAGACCAGTAGCCGATAGGCGCGGATCGGCCAGGCGCACAGCCGGGCGGGCACCGTCATCGAGGCTTCCGCGGCCGGGCGGCCGAGGCAAGCGCCCCGTCCAGATCGATGGCCAACGCGGCGCTACTTGCCGTCCCAGCCCCCGCTGCTGCCCGCACGACCAGTAAGGCACCGCGCGGCAGCGCGTGGATCCGGCCGTGCAGCAGGTGGCGGAGCCGGCGGGCCGTCCGTGAGCGAACGACCGACCCACCCACGCCCTTGCTGACGACCAGCCCAGCGCGCACAGGGACATCCCCTGCGTCGAGGGCCGTCAGTCGTGGGTCCGGCATGGCGGGGTCGGGCACGAGCAGATGAATCGTCAGCAGCGGCCTGGACGCGCGTCTGCCGCGCTGCACGGCGAGACCGAAGTCGGCTGAGCGCCGTAGCCGGTGCTCGGGGGGGAGCACGCTCGCCGACGCCGCTAGCGCTTCGTATCGCCGGCCGGTCAGGCCGACAACTCGCTGCGGCCCTTGCGCCGGCGAGCGGCGAGGATGGCCCGGCCTGCGCGGGTCTGCATGCGCAGCCGGAAGCCGTGGGTCTTGGCCCGTCGGCGGTTGTTCGGCTGGAAGGTGCGCTTGCTCACTGCAGATCTCCTGGCGATGGAGCCGATGCCCCGCAGGAGCGGGCTCGACGGCGCGGGTGCTGGCGGGCCTGCATGGACACAGACCTTGCGAGCCTACGGACGGCTCAGGGCGGGGTCAAACACGTCCGTGCCGACACGCCCCAGCCCAGCCTGTGGACAACCCTTGCAGGGCGGGCTTGGGTGCTGTTAGCGTCCGCGACGGCACTCCTCGCACGCCGAGGTGCGCGGGACCGCCATCTCATCGTGCGTGCTCTCTCGCGCAAGGGGGTGCATGGACGGTGATATCCGTCCCCATCACCACGATGTGCAATGGTCTGACGACTGCATGTGACATCGGGCGGAACCAACCGGC
>JAYVYM010000050.1:0-3914 GCA_043784245.1 Frankiales bacterium | reverse complement strand
CGCAGCGAGCCGACCTCGAGCACCACCGGGCGCTCGACGGGCCCGCGCCGGGTCAGCGCCCGTAGCCGCGCGTGCAGCTCGGCGAGGGCAAAGGGCTTGACGAGGTAGTCGTTGGCCCCGACGTCGAGCCCGCGTACCCGGTCCTCGATGGACTCCCGGGCGGTGAGCACGAGCACCGGCGCCCAACGCCCAGCGGCCCGCATCCGGCGCAGGACCTCGAAACCGTCGGGGGCCGGGATCATCGCGTCCAGCACCACTGCGTCGAAATCGTGCTCCAGGGCCTGCCACAGCGCGTCGGTGCCGGTGGCGGCCTCGGTGACCGCATAGCCCTCCTTGCGCATCGCGCGCTGCAGCAGGGACGCCATCGCCGGGTCGTCTTCGACCACGAGCAGGCGCATGTGGCCATGGGTGGGCGGCGTGAATGGCACAGCGCACTGTCCCACGGTGGCAGCCCCGGCGGACGTACGGTGCGCAATGTGCTTGTCGGCGGTGGGCGCTCCCTGGCGACCCGGCTCACCGTGGTCGCCACCGCCGTCACCGCGATAGCCCTGCTCGGGCTGTTGGCCGCGTTGTACGTCGTGCTCTCCGGCCGGTTGTCCGCCGCCGTCGATGAGGGCTTGGCTGCGCGCTACAACGACGTGCGGGCCGACCTCGACCGCGGCAACCCCGTGACGCTCGTCAGCGAGCAGTACGTGGAGCTGTACACCGGCGCCGAAACGCAGCGCTCCGCCGCGTTGCAGGGTGCGGCACCCCTGGTCCTCGACCCGGTCGCCGTACACGGCCGGCAGCTGCAGAACCGGTCGATTCGGTTGGCGACAGGGGCCGAGGTGCAGCTGCGCGTGCTGGCTGACGTCGGGCCGAACGGCCGGGTGCTCGCCGTGGCTGCCTCCCGCCGGACCCAGCAGCAGGCAGCCAGGCAGCTGTTCGAGGCGCTCGTGGTGGCCGGCCCCCTGCTGCTGCTGCTGGTCGCACTGGTGGTGCACCGTACGGCCGGGGCGGCGCTGCGGCCGGTGGACGCCCTGACGCAGATGGCCGACCGGGTCAGCGGTGGCCGTGACATGGTCCGGCGGCCCCCGCCGGTCGCCGGCACGGACGAGCTCGCCCGGCTCTCGCGCACCCTGGACGCGATGCTCGGCCGGTTGGAGGTTGCCTTCCAGCGCGAGCGCGCATTCGTCGACGATGCCTCACATGAACTTCGTACGCCGATCACGGTGCTCCGCGGGGAGCTGGAGCTGGCACTGTCCGATCTGGACGACCACGAGGGGGTCGAGCAGTCGCTGCGCGCCGCGCTGGCCGAGGCCGAGCGGCTCTCGCAGCTGGCCGAGGATCTGCTGGTCCTGGCGAGGGAACGGGCCGGGGCGCTCACGCTGCTGCGGGAGCCCCTCGACGTCGGCGTGCTGCTGCGCCGTACCGCTGCCCGACTCGGACCGGCCACCGGCCTGACTGTCCGCGTCGAGAGCATCGAGCTGGTCGCGCTCGGTGATGCTGCTCGGCTGGAGCTCGTCCTGGCCAACCTGATCACGAACGCGGCGCAGGCCGGCGCGTCGACCGCGCTGCTGCGGGCGGAGGTGTCGCCGTCCCAGCTGCTGCTGTCGGTGGAGGACGACGGGCCCGGGTTCCCCGCCGGATTCGCAGACTCCGCGTTCGAACGTTTCTCCCGCGCCAACGAGGCGCGTACCAGGACCACCGGTGCCGGGCTCGGTCTGGCCCTCGTCGCGGCGATCGCGGCCGCCGCCGGCGGCGGGGTGCGGGCTGCGGGCAGCGCGCGACTCGGCGGCGCGTCCGTACAGGTCTGGCTGCCGCTGATGCCCGGGTGAGCTGACGATGGCTCGCTCAGCGGGGCTGCTCTCGAGCCATCCCCAGGGCAGGCCGGTCAGCCCGCCGGGGGCGTGACCTTCACCAGGTCGATGACGAAGACCAGGACGGCGTTCGGGGGAATCGTCGGCGGTTGGCCCTGGGCGCCATACGCCAGCGCAGCCGGGATCGTGACCTCGCGCCGGCCGCCGACCTTCATACCGGTCGGAGCGACAGCAAAACCCGGGATCGTGCCGGTGGCGCAGACCGTGAAGGGGATGGTGGTGTCGACGCTGGTCTTCCAGGACGAGTCGAACTCCTGCCCCGTGGTGAATAGCGACCCGACGTACTTGGCCTCGACCGACGACAGCGTCGTGGCCTCGGCGCCGGTGCCGACCACGAGGTCGGCGACGGTAACGTCAGCCGGTGGCGGCGCCGTGCTCGCGGCGACCGTCGGCTTCTTGGTCAGGTCGGTCTGTGCCCCTGCCGGCGCCGGCACGCTCCTCGTCTTGACCGGGCACTGCCTAGGGCCGCCGCTCGGCGCATCGCTCGGGGCCTGCGTGGTGGGCGCCCCCGAGCCCGTCGAGGACGCCGTGCTGGCGGCGGCTCCCGAGGCAGACGTGACCGGGTCATCGCTGGTGCCGCCACAGCCGGCCAAGGCCAGCGCCAACGCCGCGGTCATGACCGTGCACCGGACGAGCCCGGAAGGCGTCACGACTGCTCCTTGGCGGCGGTGCCGTCGGTCGGCACGCCGGGGGTGTCCGTCGTGGGGTCGGGGTCCGGTGTACCGAGCTCGTCCATGGGCCCGGCAGCGCCGCCGCCGACCTCGCTGAGCAGGCGCTGGAGCGACGCGGCGCCCAGCCGTTTGAAGGCGCGACGGGGGCGACCGCGGTCAAGGACGGCCGCCTCGAGTGCGGTCGGGTCCACGTTGCGCACCAGCTCGTTGGTGCCGGTCTCGGCGAGTGCTCGGACGGCGAGCGCGACGGCCTCGCCGAGCGCCATGTCGCCGCGGTGCTCGGCCTGCAGCATCGCGGCGATCGGCTCGCCCTGGCCCCCGATGACCACGTGCATGTGCTCCTCAGCCACCGAGCCGTCATAGGTCAGCCGGTACAGCTGGTCGTCCTCGGCCGCCGCACCGACCTCCGCGACGACGATCTCGACCTCGTAGGGCTTACCGGACTCGGTGAAGATCGTGCCGAGCGTCTGGGCGTACGCATTGGCCAAGCCGCGGCTGGTGACGTCGCTCCGGTCGTACTGGTAGCCACGCAGATCCGCGTAGCGCACGCCGGCCAGCCGCAGGTTCTCGAACTCGTTGTACTTTCCGGCGGCCGCAAACGCAATCCGGTCGTAGATCTCGCTGACCTTGTGCAAGGCCCGGGAGGGGTTCTCGCCGACGAACAGAATACCGTCGGCGTAGGTCATGACCAGCACCGAGCGGCCCCGGGCAATGCCCTTGCGGGCAAAGTCGCTCCGGTCCTTCATGAGCTGCTCGGGGCTGACGTAGAACGGCATCGACACGGCGGTCGGGACTCCTTCGGGCGGGGGCGGGCTGACGGCGGCGGTGCGGCTCAGCCGCCGGGGTTGCCCATCCGGTCGTCAACCACGGACTGCACTACTGCACCGACCTCGTCGTCACCGAGCCGGCGCAGGCCCTCGCCGGTGACGCTCATGACGACCGGCCAGATCTTGCGGGTCAGGTCAGGGCCGCCGGTCGCGGAGTCGTCGTCGGCGGCGTCGTACAGGGCGTCGACGGCACGTCGTACGGCCTCGGCTTCTGCGACGTCATCGCGATATCGCTTCTTCAGCGCGCTGCGCGCAAAGACCGACCCGGAGCCGACGGAGTGGAAGCTGTGCTCCTCGTACCGACCGCCGGTGACGTCGTAGGAGAAGATCCGGCCGATGCCCTCGACGACGTCATAGCCGGCCAGCAGGGGTACGACGGCCAAGCCCTGCATCGCCATGCCGAGGTTGCCGCGGATGAGGGTGGACAGGCGGTTGGCCTTGCCCTCCAGGCTCATCGGCGCGCCCTCGAGCTTCTCGTAGTGCTCGAGCTCGACCTGGAACAGCCGGACCATCTCCACCGCGAGGCCGGCGGTGCCGGCGATGCCGACGCAGGAGTG
>JAYVYM010000049.1:0-3277 GCA_043784245.1 Frankiales bacterium | reverse complement strand
CGTCGAGATGGGCCAACGCCACATCGGGTCGGCGGGCACCCACCGCCCGGCCGAGCTCGGAGGCCGGGCCGAGCAGCACCGCCAGCGACCCGGCCTGGGTGGCCGACCCGGCGTGCTCGGCGACGAGGTCGAGGCTGCTGACCGGGTCGCCCCGCTCCCCCGCCAGGTGGGTGGCCGAGATGAGCCGGCAGAGCGCGGCCCAGCCCCGGCCGTCGCGTGCGAGCATGACCACCCTGGGTCGCCCGGTCGCGCCGGGCAGTCGCTGACGGCCCTGCCCGTCGCGCGGATCACCGTCGACGAAGGCCCCTCCCCGGGCCGGGGTACGCCGGCGGCCAGGATTGCGGGGCGGCCCGGGGAAGACCGGCGCCACGGCGAGGTCGACCCCGAAGACCGGCCGGACACTGTTGCGGGCGCACGCCTTGGCGAACTTCACCGCCCCGTAGGTGCCGTCGCGGTCGGTGAGAGCAAGGGTGTCCATGCCGTGCTCGGCGGCCCGCTCGACGAGCACATGCGGGTGCGATGCGCCGTGCCGCAGCGAGAAACCGCTGGCCACGTGCAGGTGCACGAACGGATCACCGGACGTCATGCGATCACCCCGCTAGCCCGAAACCAGCAGGAGCGGGCGGGCTCCCTGGATACCGTGGGTCCCGCTGAGGGCCACCTCGATGACGGCGAGGAACGCCTCGGCGTCACGCAGCAGGTCGTCGGCCTCGCGGGACGTGACGGCGCCGGCGAGACCGGCCTCGGCCGCGGCCCGCTTGCGGGCACCGGCAGCAAAGAAGTCGGCCCACTCCCCCAGCTCGGGGGCGACGGCTCGCAGCAGCACCCAGGCGCTGGTGGGCCGGGTACGGCGCACCGGGGCAACGCTGGGCTGGGCCCGACAGGCGAGCACGGCGGCTGCAGCCCGCAGCGCGGCCAGGTGGGACAGCGCGTAGCGCTGCCCCGGAGCGCAGGTGCCGGCTGCCTCGATGAGCCCGCGTCGGGCGAGCTCGAGCAGGGTGCCGGCAGGAAGGACGGGGGTGTTCACCGCGCGCCTCAGTCCAGGACCCGGGCGAGCAACCAGCCGCCCCGGACCCCGTCGAAGCACAGGTCGTAGATCCCGGTGCCACCGCTGGAGGCGCTCACGCGACCGCTCCCGGCCTCGACGCGCCACCAGGAGCGCTCGCCGTCGTCGATGTCGCCAGCCGCGCCTTCGGTACCCACAGCAGCCGCTGCGCTGACCGACCGGTGCGCCGTTTCGGTGCGGCGGCCGGCATCGCCGGAGGTCAGCGCCGTCACGGCGGCGCCTCGCCACCAGCCGCCGGCCTCGGTCCAGCGGGCGAGCACCTCGAGGACGACATAGCGCCGGCCGCGCCAGCGGAACTGGTCCGGGACGGGCCCGGCGGGTTCGGTGCGGGTGTGGACCTCCACCGGGTCTGCATGCAGGCGGGTCATGACGTCCTCCTCCCGGTCGCGAGCGTGGCAGCGGTCGCTGCCACGCGGGGCGCCGGGGGAAGGCGGCAGTGGCGGTCACCGGTCCGGGTGTGGCGCTTCCCCACGCCCCACCCGGACCAGTGGCCCCGTCCGGCGGCGTGAGAGGGTCGAGGTCGCACACCGCCGGGCGAGGGTCCGCCCTCGGCAGGGCCCGCGAGGCCCCGCCGTCGTTGATCGAACGCGTGTTCGAACAACAGGAACAGTAGACCGCACCACCGACAGCACCGTCAACCATCAATGTCGGGTCGAGGAACGATCGGGTCGACCGACAGCTCTGTCGAAGCGCTCCGCCGGCCGGCCGACGCCATTGCCCGACGTACGACTGCGACCAGCCAACACCTTGCATCATGCAAGTATGTGTGGCATCCTCCACAAAGTTGCTGGACGCAACCAACGAGAGGGCACCATGACGACCATCACACCGGCCCCCGCGGTCGATGACCTCGTCGGCCGGCTCGAGTTGGCTTTCCGGCTGCTGGGCAAGCGGGTCTACTTCCCGAGCCTGCGCACCCTGCACGGGGTGGACAAGGCCAGCTATCCGCTGCTGGCGTTCCTGGAGGAACACGGGCAGGCCCGTCCCTCGGACGCCGCGACGGCGCTCGAGCTCGACCTGTCCACCGTCAGCCGGCAGGTCCGCCACCTCGAACAGCTGGGCCTGCTCCACCGGCGCCCCGACGACGTCGACGGCCGCGCCTGCCAGGTGAGTCTCACCGAGCAGGGCCGGACCGGGCTCGGCGTCGTCCGGGCCACTCGCAACCAACTGCTCGACGCCGTCCTCGTCGACTGGCCGGACACCGACCGGGCCGACCTGCTCCGCCTGCTCGACCGGCTCCTGACCGGCGTCCGGGACCTCACGACACCACCGGCTCCCGACGCCGTCCAATCCCCTGACCCCGAAGGCACCTGATGACCACACCCGCTCCCGCGAGCCCGACGACCGCGCAGGCCTTCACCCACCGGCAGATCCTGGTGATCATGTCGGGGCTGATGCTCGGCATGTTCCTGGCCGCGCTCGACCAGACGATCGTCGGCACCGCCCTGCCCACGATCGTCGGCGACTTCCACCGCAACGACCTGCTGTCATGGGTGATCACCAGCTACCTGCTGGCGAGCACCGCGGCAACCCCACTGTGGGGCAAAGCCGGTGACCTGTACGGTCGAAAACGCGTCTTCCAGCTCGCGATCGTGGTCTTCCTCGTCGGCAGCGTGCTGTGCGGCGCCGCCCAGAACATGTACGAGCTGATCGCCTTCCGCGGGCTGCAGGGCATCGGCGGCGGCGGCCTCATCAGCCTCGTCTTCGGCATCATCGGCGACGTCATCCCGCCCCGCGAGCGCGGCCGCTACCAGGGCTACTTCGGCGGCGTCTTCGGCCTGTCGAGCGTCATCGGCCCGTTGGCCGGCGGGTTCTTCGTCGACAACGCCAGCTGGCGCTGGATCTTCTACATCAACCTGCCGCTCGGCATCCTGGCGCTGATCGTCACCAACCGCGTGCTGACGATGCCTTTCACCCGCCGCGAGGTGAAGATCGACTGGGCCGGCGCCGGTCTGCTCGTCGCCGCTGTCTCCTCCGTCCTGCTCGCCACCCAGTCCGGTGGCAAGGACTATCCCTGGGCCTCGCCGCAGATCGTCGGGCTGTTCGCCCTCGGCGTGGTCTTCCTGGCCGGCTTCATCCTGCGCGAACGCAGTGCACCCGAACCGATCCTGCCGCTGCGGCTGTTCCGCTCGCAATTGTTCTCGGTCTCCAACCTCATCGCCTTCATCAGCGGCATCGGGATGTTCGGCGCCCTGGCCTTCCTGCCGCAGT
>JAYVYM010000048.1:0-9297 GCA_043784245.1 Frankiales bacterium | reverse complement strand
CCAGTCCCGGCAGGTCCGGCACGAAGGCGGAGGTACCGGTCGCCAGCACCACGGCGTGCGTCGCGCGCAGCGCGGTCACGGCGCCGCCCGGCCCGGTGACCTCGACGCGTTTGTCGCCGACCAGGCGGCCTTGGCCGCGGAGGGCGGCGATCCCGGCGCCGACGACCCACTGCTGCTGCCCGGCGTCGGACAGGTGCGAGGTGAACTCGTCGCGACGTGCGAGGACCGCCGGTACGTCCAGCGGCCCGACCGGTACGCCGGGAAGCCGGCGAGCCATCGCTGCGACCTCCACCGGGCGCAGCAGTGCCTTGCTCGGCATGCACGCCCAGTACGAGCACTCGCCGCCGTACAGCTCGCTCTCGACCAGGGCGGCGGTCAGGCCACCGCGGACGGCCCGCGCGGCAACGTTCTCGCCGGTCGAACCACCGCCGATCACGACCACGTCGTAGGTCTGCTGGGCTTCGGTCACGGTGATCTCCTCGGGGTTGAAGGGCGGTCCCGGGCGCGGGCGGCGAGCACGGTCTCGACCGCGTCTCCCGCCGACCCACCGGCATTGACGGTGACCCCCGGCTCGTCGGGTTCGAGCGGCTCGTCGGGTTCGAGCAGCTCCAGGTCGGCGAGCTGCCTGGTCAGGGCCCTGCCGGCCCGCTCCTGCTCGCCGATCCAGCTCGTGACCGACTCCAGCCAGGGTCGCCGGTCGGCGTCGTCGAGCAGGCGGCCGGGCCGCATCGTGGCCACGTTGGCGGCGGGGTGCAGGTCGTCCCCCTCCTGCATCCGGCTGAGCCGCGCTGCCAGGGCAGGCGCGACCGTCGTCCGGCCCGCGCCGGACACACCCATCACCACGCCCGTTGTCGGTACTGCCACCCGGTCGTCGTGCCCCGGCGCCCCGGGCGCAACCGGAACCGCCGGTGCTCGCCCGCGCTCGGTAGATTTGACCGATGAGCACCTCTGATTTGCAGCGCAGCCCGCTGTACGACAGGCACGTCGCGCTCGGCGCCAAGCTGGGCGACTTCGGCGGCTGGGAGATGCCCATCCAGTACGCCGGCGTCCTGGAGGAGCACCTTGCCGTACGGCAGCGGGTCGGCGTCTTCGACGTCAGCCACCTGGGCAAGGGCGTCGTGCGGGGCGAGGGGGCCGTCGAGTTCGTCAACGACCGGCTGACCAACGACCTGCGGCGGGTCGGCGTCGGTCAGGCGCAGTACACGCTGTGCTGCGACGACCAGACCGGCGGTGTCGTCGACGACCTGATCGCGTACGTCCGCAGCGAGCAGGAGGTCTTCCTGATCCCGAACGCCGCCAACACCTCCGCGGTCGTCGCCCTGCTGCAGGCCGACGCGCCGCCCGGTATCGAGGTCGAGGACCTGCACACGAGCCTGGCAGTGCTGGCGGTGCAGGGCCCGGACAGCACCCGGGTCATCGAGGCGCTGGGCCTGCCGACCCACCACGACTACATGAGCTTCACCGGCGCTGACCGGGACGGCCGGCCGGTCGTGGTGTGCCGTACCGGCTACACGGGGGAGCGCGGCTACGAGCTGCTGCCGCGCTGGGCAGAGGCCGGTGAGCTGTGGGACGCGATCCTGGCGCTCGGCGTGCCGCCCTGCGGGCTCGGCGCCCGCGACACGCTGCGCACCGAGATGGGCTACCCCCTGCACGGGCAGGACCTGTCGCTGGAGATCACGCCCGTGCAGGCGCGCTCCGGTTGGGCGGTCGGCTGGAGCAAGCCGCGGTTCTGGGGGCGCGACGTGCTGCTGGCCGAGCGGGAGCACGGCCCGGCCCGCAGCCTTTGGGGCCTGCTGGCGCTCGACCGGGGCATCCCGCGCGCTCACATGCAGGTCAGTCGAGGGGACGCCGTCGTCGGCGAGGTGACCAGCGGCACGTTCTCCCCGACCCTGCGCCTCGGCATCGGGCTGGCGCTGCTCGACCGCGCGGTCCCCGAGGGTGCCGAGGTCACGGTCGACGTCCGCGGCCGCACCTCCACGATGCGGGTGGTCAAACCGCCGTTCGTCCCCAGCCACGTGCGCTGACCACTGCCGGCAGATCGGCCCCCGCCAGCAGCCTCGGCGGCCGGCGGGACACCGGGCGGCAGCTCAGCGCAGGGCGAGGACCAGCAGAGCGGCCGTGGTCGACACCTCGACCAGGGCCCCGAGCACGTCGCCGGTCATGCCCCCGAGCCGGCGGACGGCGTGCCGCCGCAGCACCGCGGCCACCGCGAGGCCGGTCAGCACCGCCGCAAGGCCCCGCCAGCCGTCGAGGGCGGCACCGAGCAGCGCCACGGCGACCGCCTCGCCGACAGCCACGACGGGTCTTACCGTGCCCGCAACGAGCGCGCCGAGGCCGTCCGGCGCGGCCGGGGGGGTGGCCGGGGTGCAGGCCAACGGCACCGTGACCCGACCCACCACCGCGGCGAGCAGCACGGCCGCCCCCCCGCGGGACCCCGCGCCGGCCAGCGCCGCTGCCTGCAGGCCCAGCGACAGCACGACCGTGACCATGCCGAGCGCCCCGACGTCCGGGGCCTTCATCACCTCGCGGGCCCGCTCGGCGGGCAGATAGGACGCCAGCCCGTCGGCCGTGTCGGCCAGGCCGTCCAGGTGCAGGCCGCGGGTGAGCGCCGCGAGCACCGCAAGGGCGGCGACCGCCGGCAGCAGGTCGCCCGTCGTCACCTCGCGCAGACCCAGCAACACGGCTGCGGCGATCCCGCCGACCAGCAGGCCGACGGCCGGTGCGAGCGACATGGCGGCCCCGGCTGTCGGCCGGTCCAGGCGCTGTGGTTCGCGTACGCGCAGCACCGTCAGGGTGGTGAGGGCGAGCCGCAGGCCGTTACCCACCGGACGCCCACCCACCGGACGCCCACCCACCGGACGCCCTCTCACCGGCCGCCGCGAGACCGATCGCGCCGACCAGCAGCCCGAGCGCGAGCTCGGCGGCCGCCGGCTGGTCGAGCTCGAGGTCCAGCAGCGGGGCGAGCCCGAGGTCGCCGAGAGCACGCTTCGCGGCCCGGTCTGCCGGGCTGCAGGCGGCGAGCAGCCAGCCCGTCGTCCCGGGCGCGATGCGGCGCGCCACCAGCGCCGCCGCGCACACGTCGAGGGCCCCCGAGATGAGCACGGGCGTACGCCGTACCGCGCACTGCAGGAGCAGACCCGCGAGCTCGGCGACCTCGGTGGCGCCAGCGGCGTCGAGCATCGCGACCGGGTCCTCCAGGTGCGGGCGCGTGGCGCGCAGGCCGTCGCGGACGTCGGCGACCAGCTGCGCCCAACCCGGTACCGCAACGGTGCCGACGACCGAGACCGGGTCGCTGTCCTGCAGCGCAGCGAGCATGACCAGGGTGGGGGTCCGGGCCCCGCCGCCGGAGACGACGACGAGGTCGGTGCCGCTATTCACCAGCCGGTCGGCCGTCGCCGCACCGGCCTCGAGCGCGTCGCGCGGGGCGAGCGACATCGTCCGACCGGGGTCCGCGTCGACCCGGGCCACCTGCGACGGGGCCGGCGGCGGCCAGTCGCCGCGCTGGGCCGCCCAACGGGCCAGGAACGGCCCCAGGCCCCCGAGCCAGGCGGGCGGGGTTGACGGGTCCGCGGGCATCGTCACCGTGAAGTGCCTGACGCCGCGTCCCTCGGGGCCAGCTGCAGCTACCGGGTCCGGCACGTCAGCTCCGCCCCGTCAGTCTGCGTGGGATCCCCGCCACCACCTGCACGACCTCGTCGGCCTGTGCCGCGAGCGCCGCCGTCGCCGTCCCGAGCAGATCCCGGAACACCCGACCAGAGCGATGCTCCGGCACCACGCCCGACCCCACCTCAGGAGCGACGAGCACGATGTCGGCGGGGGAGGTCGCCCAGGCGTGGCAGAGCTCGCCCAGCGCGGCGGCGAAGACGTCGTCGGCCGCCTCCCACGCCTGCGCCGCATCAATCACCTGGACCAACCACAGCCCCAGGTCGTCGACCAGCACCGTCCCGCTTGCCGAGCGCAGCACCTGCGCCAGATCGCCGGTCTCCACGGTGCGCCAAGCCGCTGGCCGGCGGGCTACGTGCGCAGCCACCCGGGCCGCCCACTCCCGGTCGTCCGGCCGGGCCGGCGCGGTGGCCACGTAGGTGACCGGCGCGCAGCCGGTGACACGTCGCTCGGCGTGCGCCGACTTGCCGGACCGAGCGCCGCCCAGCACCAGAACCCGGGCGCCACGATCGACCCGGTCGGGGCCCAGCGACAGCAGGTCGCCGTCACGACCGGCCCGACAGCCCCACGACCCGAGCAGGGCATCCAGGATGTCCGGCGGCGGGTTGCCGTGCCCGAGGTGGACCGCGACGAGCTGGGTCCGGTCGGTCACGGCCCCGCAGCTGCGCAGTCGTTGGACCTGCAGCGGGAACGTCGTCAGGTCCAGGTGGCTGCCGGATGTGGCGTTCGTGAGCTCGAGCAGCACCGCGTCGTACGCCCGACCCGACGCGAGCGCCAGGGCGGCCTCGGGCAGCACCCCGGTGTCGGTGGCGTACAGCAGGCGGGACCCATCGGGTCCGGTGACGTCGTACAGCACCGCGGCACTCCCGTGGGCCGCGGGCAGCACCACGACTGCGTAGCCGGCCACGGTCAGCCGATCGCCCGCCGCCACGGGCAGCAGCTCGAGCCCGTCGTGCGCCAGGGAGGCGCAGGCCTCGAGCACCGGAGGTGGGCCGGCGAGGCGCAGCGGCGCCAGGTCGTGATAGCCGCGCCACCGAAGTGTCGCCGGCGCGCAGTGATCTGCGTGCAGGTGCGTCACGAGCACGCCTTCGACGGCGGCGAGCGACACGCCCTGTCGCAGGGCCGCGCGCGGCAGCTCGGGCCCCAGGTCCAGCAGCAGCCGGTCGTCCACGAGCGCGCCGGTCTGCCCGCGTACGACACCCTGGGTGGCCGCCGCTGCGCAGGACGCGCAGCTGCACCAGGGGTCGGGCCAGCCGCTGGCCGCCCCCGTGCCGAGCAGCCGCACGCGCATGGCTCTAGCCTGCCGCACAGCCGGCCGCCGCCGGCACGCGCGGGACGACGAGGGAGCGCAGATGAGCTGGAGCTGGCGCAGATGAGCTGGAGTTGGCGCTACGAGGCGGCGGACGGGGCTGTGCTGCCGCCGCCCGAAGGCGCCGCGCAAAGCTTCCCGAACCAGGCCGACGCGGAGAGCTGGATCGGCGAGACGTGGCGCGAGCTGCTCGACGGCGGGATCCACCAGGTCGTCCTGCTCGACGGCGACCACGAGGTCTACGGGCCGATGGGCCTGTCCACCCCCTGAACCCGACGAGGCGGCAGGCGTTGGGCGTCTTCGGTGCGGCGGCCGCGGGCCTTGCCGGCGTCGGTGCCGCGTTGGGGCTCGGCCGGCGCTCGCCCCGGCCGAAGGTGGTCGCCGGAACCGTACGCACCGTCGAGTCGTACGGCAGCGAGCAGCTGCAGCGGGGCGAGTGGTGGCTGCCACCGGGCGAGCACAGCCGCGATGGCCGGCTGCCGACCGTCGTCATGGTGCACGGCGGGTACTGGCGTCCGACGTATGACCGCTCGCTGGAGGACGCCGTCGCCGCGGACCTGGCGGGCCGGGGGTACCTGGTCTGGAACCTGGACTACCGGGCGGCCGACGTCCCCTGGCCCGCGACGCTGCTGGACGCCGCCGCCGGCTACGACCACCTGGTTCGGGGGCGGTACGCCGCCCGCGTCGCCACGTCGCGGACCGCGGTCGTCGGGCACTCCGCCGGCGGCCAGCTCGCCCTCTGGCTGGCATCGCGGAGCAAGTTGCCCGCCGGCGCGCCGGGCGCCGCGCCGGCCGGGCCGGCCCCCGTTCTGGCCGTCGGCCAGGCACCGGTGGCCGCCCTCGGCGTCGGCGCCCAGCAGGGGCTCGGTGGCGGAGCGGTCGTCGAGCTGCTGAACGGGACGCCGGATGCCGTCCCCGAGCGCTACCGCGTCAGCGACCCGGTGGCCCTCGCACCCGCGCCGGTGCCGACCCTGCTGCTGCACAGCGACGCCGACGCGCTGGTGCCGGTCAGCCAGAGCGAGACCTACGTCGCCGCGGCGGGCCCGACCGCGCGGCTGGTGCGGGTGCCCGGCGACCACTTCGCGCACCTGGACCCCCGCAGCCCGGCGCTGGAGCAGCTGCGGGCAGCGCTGGCCGAGCTGGGCCGCTGAATCCGGTCGGTCACACGGGTCAGGGTCGGCGGGCCGGGCTCCGGGTGAGTGCCGGGTCACTGACCACCGCGTCGCCGAGCACCTCGTCGACCTGACGCATCAGCTCCGGGTCCAGCCGTACGCCGGACGCCCTGACGGTGTCCCGCAGCTGCTCCGGCCGGGTCGCGCCCACGATCGCGGCCGAGACCCCCGGAGCCTGCAGGACCCACGCCACCGCCAGGGCAGCCATCGACAGCCCGGCCTGCTGGGCGAGCGGGGCGAGCCGCTGCACCCGGGTCAGCACCTCGTCGGTCAGCAGCTGCTTCATGAAGCTGCCGCCGTTCGGGTCGGTCGCGCGGGAGCCCTCGGGAGGTGGCTGCCCAGGCAGGTACTTGCCGGTCAGCACCCCCTGCGCGATCGGCGACCAGACGATCTGGCCGATCCCCTCGGCCTTGCACAGCGGCAGCACCTCGGACTCGATGACCCGCCACAGCATCGAGTACTGCGGCTGATTCGAGACGATCCTGTCGAGCCCCATCTCACCGGCGAGGCGTAGCGCATTGGCGATCTGCCCGGCCGTCCACTCGCTCACGCCGATGTAGTGGACCTTGCCGGCGCGTACCAGGTCGTCGAAGGCGCGCAGCGTCTCCTCCAGCGGCGTCTCGGCGTCGTAGCGATGCGCCTGGTAGAGGTCGATCGTGTCGGTCTGCAGCCGCCGCAGCGACGCCTCGCACGACTCGCGGATGTGCTTGCGGGACAGGCCGCGGTCGTTCGCGCTGCCGCCGGTCGGCCAGTAGACCTTGGTGAACAGCTCGTAGGACTCCCGGCGGGTGCCCTTCAGCGCGTCGCCCAGCACGGTCTCGGCCTTGGTCCCTGCGTACACGTCAGCGGTGTCGAAGGTCGTGATCCCGAGCTCGAGCGCCTCGTGCACGCAGGCGGTCGCCTGCTCAGCCTCGATCTGCGAGCCGTGGGTCAGCCAGTTGCCGTACGCGATCTCGCTGATCTGCAACCCGCTGCCGCCCAGGCGTCGGTGCTCCATGTGGTCCTCCTCAGGGTCGTGGTGGAACGTGTCAGCGGCGCAGCAGGGGGGCCGGTCGCACGCGCGGCGGCGGCATCCTGAACCGGCGGAACACCGTGCTGCGGATGAGCCCGTAGAACAGGTGACCGCGGGTGCGCCGCTCCGCCGGGAAGTCGGCCTTGATCAGCCGGCGCAGTGCGTAGGCGGTGGCGAGCAGGTCGCCGATCACGACCAGCAGCACGACGGTCCAGACCCGGTAGACGACCGCGAGCAGCCGGGCGTCGCCGGAGAACTGGACAGCGACGAGCAGCAACGCGACCGGCAGCATCAGGACACCGGCGTTGCGGCGCCCGTCGACATGGTCGCGGACGGCAGAGCGCAACGGCCCGGCGTCGCGGCGCAGCATCTTGCTCTGGTCGCCGGCCATCGTGCCGGCACGCACCGAGCGGCGGTCCTGCGCCTGCTGTACACGCAGTCGCTTGGCGGCTTCCCGGCGGCTGGTCGGCGGTGGTTCGACCGGTCCGCCGCGGCGCTTCTGCGCGTCACTGCGCTTGGGGGTCGGCCGGCCCTTGCCGAGGGTGACCTTCGCGTCGTCGCTCACGGCACGACAGTAGGCGCGCGCCTCACGGCAGCGCGAGCATCCGCTCCAGGGCGACCTTGGACCACCGCGCGGTCGCCTCCTCGACGACGATCCGGTTCGGGACCCGGCCGGCGACCAGCTCCTCGAGCGTGCGCACCAGGTGCGGCAGGTCGATGCGGTTCATCGTGGAGCAGAAGCAAACGGTCTTGTCCAGGAACACGACGGTCTTGTCGGGGTGGTCCTGGGCCAGCCGGCGGACCAGGTTGAGCTCGGTGCCGATCGCCCAGGACGAGCCCGGCTCGGCGGCGGCCAGCGTTTTGATGATGAACTCGGTCGAGCCCACCAGGTCGGCGGCCAGGACGACGTCGTGCCGGCACTCGGGGTGTACGAGGACCTGCACGCCCGGCACCCGCTCGCGGACGTCCGCGACCGTCTGTGCGGTGAACCGGCCGTGGACCGAGCAGTGCCCCTTCCACAGCACGACCTTCGCGTCGCGCAGCTGCTGCGTGGTGAGCCCGCCGCCGGGCTTGTGCGGGTCGTACAGCACGCACTGCTCCAGGGTCAGGCCCAGCTCGAGCACGGCGGTGTTGCGCCCCAGGTGCTGGTCGGGCAGGAACAGCACCTTCTCGCCGCGCGAGAACGCCCAGTCCATCGCCCGCCGGGCGTTGGAGGAGGTGCAGACCGTCCCGCCGTGCCGCCCGGTGAACGCCTTGATGGCGGCGCTGGAGTTCATGTAGGTCACCGGAACCGTGCCGGCCGCGACGCCGGCCTCGGTGAGGACGTCCCAGCAGTCCTCGACCTGGTCAAAGGTCGCCATGTCTGCCATCGAGCAGCCCGCGGCGAGGTCGGGCAGCAGGACCGCCTGGTCCGGACCGGTCAGGACGTCGGCGCTCTCGGCCATGAAGTGCACGCCGCAGAACACCACGAACTCTGCCGCCGGCCGGGCGGCGGCCTGCTGGGCGAGCCGGAAGGAGTCACCGGTCACGTCGGCGAAGGCGATCACCTCGTCGCGCTGGTAGTGGTGACCGAGCACGAACACCCGGTCGCCGAGGGCGTCCTTGGCCGCCCGGGCCCGCGCGACCAGAGTCGGGTCGGAGGCGGACGGCAGCTCGCCCGGGCAGTCGACACCGCGCTCGGACTCCGGGTCGCGCTGCCGGCCGAGCAGGAGCAGGGCCAGCGGGCTCGGCTGCACCCCGGGCATCAGGTCACCGGGCATCAGGGCACCGGGTGTTAGGGCACGGGGTGTCAGGTCGAGGTTGGTGCTCGTCACAGGGACTCCTGTCGGTCTGACCGGGGGGGGATAGCGTCGCACAGACGACAACCTCGGGCAGGGCCGCAGCAGTCCCGTTTCCGGGTGAGCGGGCAGGATCATCCCGTGCGCATCGTGCTGGCCCCCGACGGCTTCGGCGGGACCCTGTCGCCGGTCGCTGCGGCCCGTGCGCTGGCCGCGGGCTGGGCGACGGCCGCGCCGTGGGACGACCTGTGCCTGGTGCCGCTCTCCGACGGTGGCCCCGGCTTCGTCGAGGTGCTGGCGGCAGCGCTGCCCGGGTCCCGTGAGCTACGCCCCACGGTCGACGACCCGCTCGGCAGGCCGGTC
>JAYVYM010000047.1:0-2971 GCA_043784245.1 Frankiales bacterium | reverse complement strand
CAGCTGATTCACGCTCAAGCATCCAGCCTTGTAGTAACACGACCCACGCACGCCGTTTCCGTGTTTCCGCAGGTCACAAGGCACATTCAGCCCGTCGTGCGCTCATGATCTTCGGAAGTCCGGCCATGAGGCCCTTGACAAAGATCACCCACATAATGCCGCTGATCGCGCTCAGAACGCACGCTCACAGGGCGGGGCGAGGCGAGGCGTTAACCTGCGCGCGACTCGGGGGGCCTATCCCCCTCCGCTAAACACGATGTACGAGGTCGATCAGCGCGGCGCCGAACGCGAGCATGCAGGTGGCTGCGGCGCCGGTGGCGGTGGCCAAACCCGTGGCCCGGTAGCGGGTGCTGTGTCGACGGGTCGCGAGGCCGGCGACGAGCAGGACGGGGGCGAGCAGAAGCGCCAATGGGTGTAGCCAGGTGGCGGCGAGCCAGGGCAGCACGAAGGCCCCGGACGCGGTCCCTATGCAGAGCAGGGCGCGGGTCGTGAGCTGTTCGACGCTGGCAGGCACGGGCGCCTCGTGGGCGTCGGTCCGGACGGCGAGCTGACACAGGTGTTCGTGTGCATTGGCCACCGTGGTTGGTTCCAGCTGACCAGGCGCGCGTGCGAGCAGCCAGTTCCGCAGGTGAGTTCCTGCCACGACGTAGCTGCTGCCGGAGCGGGACACCCCGGTGCCAGCCTTGAGCTGCCGGGCAGCCTCGTCCCACAAGACCACGACGGGCGTGGCGCGGGGGACGCCGTGACGTTTGAGCTGCAGCCAGGTAGTGCGGGTGCGACGTTCCAGCTTGGCGATGTGGGCTTGGGTCCAGGGCTGACTTGCCGTGAGCGGCGCAGCGCTCCATTTGCTCTCCAGCACGAACAATCCAGCCGGTCCGATGAGCACGTGGTCGGCATCGCCGTGTCCGTCGACATCGATGTGGTTGACCAGCTGGTAGCCGAGCTGGAGCAGGTCGTGCAACTCGTGGACGGTCCATTGTTCGGCGAGCTCACCCGCCATCGTTGGGCCGGTCCCGGTCTGGATGATGACCAGCGCCACGATTGCGCCGGCGCTGCCGGCGACCGCGAGCCCGACGACCAGCCCACGTACAAATTCCGGACCGAAGAAGAGGGCCGGCCAGGCAACGCAGGTGACTAGGCCCAGGTACATCGGAAGCAGGACTCGCCACGCTCGCCTCAGGTAGTCGCGCTGCAGAGTCCGGGCCTTGCGACGGGCGAAGGTGCCAGCGCGCTCGCTGCTGGCAAGCGAGCGATGCATGGTCGTCGTCACGTTGGCGTACATCGGTCGCTCGGCCGCTCGCCTTCAGCACTGCGAAGCAGCCCCCGGCTGCGGCAGCTCAATAACCACTCTATGCCGCAACACGAGACACGCGTCCCCGCAGGCTGTGGTGTCAGACGTGGTCGGCCCCAGCTGCTCAACTTCTTGCCGATCTGATCGATCAAGCGGGGTCAGGGTGGCCGGGAGTCGTAGGAGTCCGGCTTGCCGATGCGATCCCAAACCTGCAGATCCCCCAGCCCGTCAACGCGAAATGACGTCGCGTCCCATCCCAGCCGCTCAGACACGCGCAGGGACGCGTTGTACGCGGCGATGAGTGCCGCGTAGTGAACGCTTGCCACGTCCCGGGGTGACCTGCGGTCGGCGGGCCACACCATCTCGCCATCGGGGAGGACCGTGGCGATGCCCGCCACGACCCACCCGTTCCAACGGGCATGAACAGAGGAGGACAGCCCCTTGTAGGACAGCAGGCCGAGGTTGTCGCCACGCTGCGTCTTTAGCAGAGGCTCAACCATGTCCGTGATCTTGGGCTTCTCGCCGAAGCGTGGGATTCGGATGTCATCACCCTTGTGGAACGGCCCGAACTCGGATCGCTTCTTGCCTGCCTCGATGAGCCCGTCCCTGTAGTTCTCCTCCTCGGCAACCTGCTCAGGCGCAACCATGCGGTAGGTCAGGACGTTTTCGTGGGTGCTGTGCAGGACCTCGTTCAGGCTGCGCCTCGCACGTTCGGCCGGCGAGATCCCGGGCCCAGCCAGAAATGCCGCGTACGACGCCGCCTCAAGGGCCCCGCGAGCAGCTGTCGCTAGCGATGACGTGCAAGCACGCAACCCCGTGCCCAGCAAGTTGAGGTGGTCGGCCGCGCTCATCAAGCACATGATCGCGTTCAGATCAGCCAGCACGATGAGGGACTGCCCGTCCCACGCCTCGTCCACGTACTTCGTGGAGGACCACTCAGGGTGTTCCGCATTGTCACGACCTGGATGGGGATGCCCGTCGTAAACGGCCTTCTCCACGTAGTCGGCGAGGTGATGGGCCGACCGCCCCAACTGCGCCCACTGGTCTTTCCAGGCTGCCCGCGACGACATATCCGTCGACCTCCCTGAAGGTTGCGTTCAAGTCAGGTCCTTCGAGATAACCCAGGCCCATCTCAGAAGTGAGATAGACCAAAGGGCACAGACGTGCACCGTCACCCACTGCGAATCCCGGACACGCTGATCAAATCTACGAGATCGGTGATCTTGTCGCGACGGGCCTGTCCTCCATCGGCTTGCCTGGCTGACGCACTCATCTACCGCGGAGCGAGCGCCCGGTCTAGTGCATAGCCATGCAGTCGCACCCGAAAGTCGGACGTGCCGCGACGCCGGTAGGGCTCCGCCGCGGGAAAAGCTTGAACGACCGCTCGCCATCACAGTGACTGCCGCAACGGCGATTTCGAGAAGCACACTTGCGCGTGCCCGTCAGCCGCAGGTCAAGGGCCAGACCCGAAGGCGGCTGCTCGAGCGCAAACTCGTCGGACCCAACCCGTCGCCATGCAAGGCGTTGAACAAACTCGCCCGGCACCGCATCCTGACGGCTCAGGCGGGTCGGCAGAGGTCCTGGCGACACTGTGGTCCAGCCCCTCATCCAGCGTCCTTCATCTGCGCGATCTCGCAGCAGGACAGCGGCTCATCCCACAGCGGCAGTTGCGCGGCGGCG
>JAYVYM010000046.1:0-3040 GCA_043784245.1 Frankiales bacterium | reverse complement strand
CCCCGTCCTCGTGGACGCGGTACTGCTGCAGATTGAAGTACTTCTCGGTCCAGGTCCGCGGCGGCTTGTAGATCTCGCCGGGGTAAATGCTCACGGCGGTCGGGACCCCTACGACCGGGAACGTGTCGTGGCTGGGCCGCCACGGGTTCCCGCGGCACTCCCAGTAGTAGCGCGAGGAGGTCCCCCCGGTGTTGGTGAGGAAGTAGACCGCGGCCGTCGTGATCAGGTCCTCCTTCGACCACACGCGCTCGAACGCCTCCGTCCCCACCCCGCGCTCCTCGAGGCCCCAGAAGTACCGCTTCTCGGTGATCCAGGCGAGCTGGCCGGCAGGTGAGTCCGCCAGCGCCGCGGCCAGCGTCTGCGGCTTGGTCAACTGGATCTCGCCGTAGCCGCTCTCGTTGAGCACGAACAGCTTCCCGCGCTCGAACCAGCCCTTCTCGTCGGCGCTGTACTCGCTCGCGGCCGGCACTCCCAGGACGGGATCGAACTGGACGCCGGGCGGTGCGTCGGGGTGCTCGAACAAGTAGTGGCTCATCTGCGCCGGGAAGTGGGTGTAGATGCCCAGCACGTCCTGCGCGTACTTGTGGCCGTGCTGCTGCGTGACAAGGGCGCCCCAGTCACCGCCTGCCACGGCGTACTTCTCGTAGCCCAAAACATCCTTCATCAAGGCGTTCTCGAGGTCCGCGGTGCGCCACCAGTTCCAGCCGGTCTCCTGCAGGGGCGAGGAGAAGCCGTACCCGGGCAGGCTGATCAGGACGACGTCGAACGAGTCAGCCGGATCCCCGCCGTACGCGGCCGGGTCGGTCAGCGGACCGATGACCTTGCGGAGATCCCAAAATGTCCACGGCCAGCCGTGGTGGAGCAGCAGAGGTACCGGGTTCGGGCCCTTCCCGCGCACGTGCAGGAAGTGGAGGGGAACGCCCATCAACTCCGTCTTGAAGTGCGGCAGCTCATTCATCCGCCGCTCGACGTCGCGCCAGTCGTACTCCTGCAGCCAGTAGCGCACGAGCTCCCGGTGGTAATCGCCGTTGTAGCCGTAGCGCCAGTCGTCGTTGCCGAAGTCCTCTGGAAAGCGCGTCCTGCGCAGCCGGTCCCTCAGGTCGTCCAGGGCGTCGTCCGGGATCGCGATCCTGAACTCGGACACCTCGTTTCCGTTCCTGGTGCTCACGGTGCCTCCTTCGTCCTGGCCGGCGACGTGACCGCCGCGGCCGTGTCTGCTGTCAGGTGTGCGAATGGGGGACCGATGGTGTCGGCGTGCGGAGCCGCACCCACGACCCCGGCCAGCTGCCCGGGTCGGCCCGCGATTCTGGCGCGCGAACATAGGCGCCCCCGTGGATCCGACGCCGCACGCCAGACCCACCGCCGATGACGATCACGTTCAGCGTCCTGCTTGCTGCCACCCCCCGCGGCGGTCCCGCTGGTGGCGCTCGTCGATGTCGAGCCCCCACAGTCGACTGCGGCGGTCATGAGCAGGACGACGGCGGAGCCCTTCCTCGCCGTCGCATGGCGTCGGGCCACAAGCACAACCTCGCCTTGGGCAAATATTCGGTATCTGCAGGAGGATGCAGAGAGTAGGTATGACGGAAGTCACTGTCAAGAGGACAGCCGTCGCTTGACCGCATGCAGCTCGCGCTGGTGGGCATCGGCACGTGCGAGGTCGACCCGCCGCTCGCTGCAGGCGAGAACTAGCTCACCCACCCACAGTTCCACCGAGCGCAGGAGCTCGGCGCGGTCGGGCAGGTCAACCTGCGCTTCCTCTCCGCCGACGGCAGCCCCGTCGCCTCGGAGCTCGACGAGCTTGTCGTCGGAGTCACCCTCAACCAGCTACGCCGGGCCGACCGTTGCTCGCGGTGGCCGGTGGGAGGAAGAAGTACGCGGCCATCCGTGCCGCCCTGCTCGGCGGCTGGGTCAACGCCCTCGTCAACGACCTCGCGACCGCCGAGCGGCTCGCCCGGGAGTGAGTTCTGCATGCCTACCCGGATTGTCACTAGACATCTGCGCAGGGCGCTCCTAACGTGCGCGCAGGTTGGCCGCCGGCCAGGAGCGGCGTCGGCGGCGCGAGCACCGAGCCCGCGTCGAACGACCCTGCGGACAGGGAGCAGCACGTCATGGCCACTGCGCTCGACAGGTACGCCGAGATGTCACCGAGCTGGCACTACCCGGTCGTCATCGAGTCCCACATCAACGGCATCCGCACCAAGGAGATGAACCCGAACACGCCGGTCGGCTACGACGAGATCGCCGAGGAGGCGATCCGGTGCTGGGAGGCGGGTGCGGGTGCCATCCATGCCCACAACACCAGTTTCGACCTGCTGGGCGAGAACGCCTACAAGGACTACATGCGCACGTGGGACCGGGTGCTCGCGAAGCACCCCGGCATCACCTGGTACCCCACGACCTGCAACAACCTGCGACTGCTCCCTTCCGAGAACGGCCTCGAGCACATCCCGTACCTCTACGAGGGCGGGAACGTGAGGATCGGCTGCGTCGACACCGGGCTGACGCTGTTTGCGGTCGAAGCGGACGCGGAGGGCTATCTCTCCGGCCCGGAGTTCGGCTTCAACTACGCGCGCGTGGCGAGCCAGGTGAAGATGTTCCGTGAGCGCGACATCGGCATGGTCTTCGGGGTGTACGAACCGGGCCACCTGCGCCACGCGCTGCACTACGTGAACGCCGGCCTGTCGACGCAGGGCTCGATGTGGGACTTCTACCTCATCGGCGACTACGGCCTGACCGCCCTGGACCCCCTCGGCACGAACGGCATGAAGCCGAGCCTCGAGAGCCTCTACTACTACCTGACCATGATCGAGGAGGCCCGGGTGCAGCATCCCTGGTACATCTCCATCTGGGGTCAGGGCGCGCTCGACGACACGAGCATCCTGCGTCGCGCCATCGAGCTGGGCGGCCACATCAAGACGGGTCTCGAGCTGTTCTACGACCCCGCCCGCAACCCCACGAACCTGGAGCTGCTCCAGCAGGCGCAGGAGATCGCGCGCGAGGTCGGCCGGCCGATCGCCACCCAGCAGGAGGCCCGGGCCCT
>JAYVYM010000045.1:0-4555 GCA_043784245.1 Frankiales bacterium | reverse complement strand
ATCCCCGAGTCAATGATCTTCTTGAAAATCAGCGGCTGGGCGACGCCCACGATGGCGGCGATGACGATGACGGCCAGGAACGCCAGGAGCTGACGCCGGTACGGCGCCGCGAACCGGATGATCCGCTTCCAGGTGCCGGGCGCCAGCCGTTGGCCCTTCACGTCCGGGTCCCGGCGAAAAGATCGCATCATCGTCATTTGCGCGACGTCCACGGGCGGCCTCCCGGCAGTTAGAAGGCGGACACCCCCGTCAGCGCACGGCCGATGATGAGCTTCTGGATCTGGCTCGTACCTTCGTACAGCGTCGTAACGCGGGCGTCTCGCAGGTACTTCCCCGCGGGATACTCATCGATGTAGCCATAGCCGCCGTATGCCTGGACACAGTTGTTGGCCGCCACGACGGACGCCTCGGTAGCGAACAGCTTGGCCTTGGACGCAGCCAGCGCGTAGTCCTCGCCCCGGGCCTTCAGGTCCGCACACCGCCAGGTCATCAGCCGGGCGGCATCGAGCTGCACGGCGGTGTCGGCGAGCAGCTCCTGGATCAGCTGATGAGCCGCGATCTTCTTGCCGAACTGCTCGCGCTGCGTCGTGTACTCGATCATCGAGTCCAGGCAGGCCTGCATGATCCCCGTGCAGGACGCCGCAATCGACATGCGGCCGTCACCGAGCGCCGACAGGGCGGCCCGGATGCCGTTGCCCTCGACGCCGCCGAGCAGCGCCTCCGGCCCGACGACGACGTCGTCCAGCACCAGCTCGGCGGTGTCGCAGGACCGCAGGCCGAGCTTGCCGTGGATCTTGTTGGCGGTGAACCCCGGGGTCTCGGTGGGCACCAGGAACGCGCTGACGCCGCGACTGCCCGCACCCCCGGTGCGGGCCATGACCAGCGCCACACCGGCGATGGTGCCGTTGGTGATGAAGATCTTACGCGCGTTGATCTTGTACGAGCCGTCGTCCTGCCGCACGGCGGTCCCCGTGAGATTGCCCGCGTCACTGCCGTGGTCGGGCTCGGTCAATCCGAAGCAGGCGAGCACCTCACCGGTCGCCATCAGCGGCAGCCACCGCCGCTTCTGCTCGTCGGTGCCCATCCGCTCGATGACCCCCGCAACCAGGCCGAGGTGCACCGAGACGATCGAGCGGACATTGGCGTCGCCACGGCCGAGCTCCTCGATCAGCAGGACGTACGACAGCGGGTCGGCCCCGCCACCGCCGTACTCCTCGCCGATCGTCAGGCCGAGGAACCCGGTCTCCTTCAACCCCTCCAGCGCTTCCTGAGGAAAGCGCTCCTCACGGTCGTTCGTGAGGGCGCGCGGGGTCACGACGTCGTCCACCCACACGCGCACCACCTTGCGGAAGGCATCCTGCTCGGGGCTCAGGCTCAGATCCATGCTGTCTCCTGTGGTCAGGCGGTCTTTCTGCGGGTGGCCCCGCCGCGCCCACGAAGCGCTACGCCGGACTCCGACAGCATCCGGTGCACGAAGCCGTACGACCGGCCGGTGGCCTCCGCCAGCAGCCGGATGCTCTGCCCCGACTCGTACTTGCCCTTCAGGTCGGCGGCCAACTTGCCGCGCTCATCGCCGATCACCCGGCTGCCCTTTTTGATCTCTGCCACGTCGCACCTCTCCAGCTGCCCCCGGGATCCGTCCCTGCGATGATCAGTCAGTACCGCAGGCGCTGCCACCCGAACCCCAGCCGGCGAAGGCTCAGTCGCAGCCGCAGACCCCGGAGGCCGCCCGCAGCTGGAAGCAGGACGGGCAGGTCGCGCTCTTGAGGGCCGCGGACTCGGCGGCGGCCTCTGCGGCCAGGGTCGCCGCCCGGGTGGCTGCGGCCCGGGTGGAACGCTGCTTGGACTTGGCCTCGGCGGCCTCGCGCTCCGCGGAGGCGGACGCCGACCGCTCGAAGGCCTCGCGGTTCTCGATCTCGAAGACCCGCTGGCGGATGGTGTCGGGCACGAACTGCATCGTCTGCTGGCAGAGCTCGACCGCCACGTCGACGTCAGCACACTCGAGCGCCACGATCTCGACGACGTCGCCGTGCACGAGGTCCGGGTCGGCCGCCACGAGCGCGTCGACCCTGCGTACGGCCTCATCGACCTGGTTCTGCACGTCGGTGGGGACGTCGTGCACGAGCTCGCCGGTCTGCTCCACGCTGCTGCCTGCCTTCTGGTCCGCACATCGACTGCGAGATGCGCACGGGGGTCATGCCGGGGTGCCGCTGCGCCCGCCGGTGCGGGCCCTGCACGCTCTGGCACAAGTATGGCAGGCCCCAGCCCGGCAGGCCCTCGCCTCGTGATGTGCGGTGCCGCTCAGGCCGGGTCGGATGCCGGGACCAGCATCGCGAGTACGGCGGTCCGGTCGACCTTGCCGTTGCGGTTGCGCGGCAGCGCCTGGACGATCCGCAGGGGGCGCGGGACCGCGTGCGCACCGAGCCGGTCGCGGACGGCCCGCTGCAGCACGCCGGTGTCCGGGGTCGCGCCCGGCGCCGCGACGACTGCCGCGCCGACGCTCTGGCCGGCGACCCGCGAGGGCACCCCGACGACGGCGGCATCGCTGAGCAGGCCCGAGCTGAGCAGCGCGCGTTCGACCTCGGCGGGGTAGATGTTCACGCCGCCGCGGATGATCAGGTCGACGGCCCGGCCCCCGACATACAGATAACCCTCGACGTCGAGGCGGCCCACGTCGCCGGTACGCAGCCAGCCGTCGGTCAGCAGCGGGCTCGTCTCGGCGCCCCAGTAGCCGGGCGTGGTCGTCGGCGAGCGCACCTGCACCTCGCCGGCCTGCCCGCGGGCCACGACCGCACCGGCCGGGCCGACCAGGCGCAGCTCGCAGAACGCCACCGGCCGGCCGACGCTGCCGGGCCTGCGCAGCGCCTCGGCATCGGGCAGGCAGGTGACCGGGGCGCAGGTCTCGGACAGCGCGTAGACGTCGAACAGCCGCAGCTGCGGCAGCCGCTCGCGGACCCGGTCCAGGGTGCCGGGCGGCGCCGGCGCCCCGCCGAAGACCGCCAGCCGCACCCCGGCCAGCCCCGGCAGCGCGAACCCGCTGTCACGCAGCAGCATCTCGAAGATGCTGGGCACAACGTCGAACCAGGTCGCGGCGTGGACCCGCGCGGTGCGTACCAGCTCGGCGGCGGAGAACGTCGCCATCGTGACCGCCGAGCCGCCCGAGAGCATCGCGGGTGCGAGCTGGGTGATGTGCCCGGACACCCAGGCGAACGGCAGGTGCACCGCCGTCCGGTCGGTCGGCCCGAGACCGAGCGTGCGGGTGTAGAAAGCCGCTGCATGGCCGGCCATCCGGCCGGTGACCCGAACGGCCTTCGGGTGGCCGGTCGTGCCGCTCGTCGCGATCAGGCAGTACGTCGCGTCCTCGTCGGGCCGTGGCGCGCCCACCCGCCACGGCTGCGGTGCCCCGAGCAGGACCTGCTCGGCGTCGGCGACAGGGACGTCGCCCGCGGCCTCCCGGGCGACCGCGGCCAGGTCGGGCTGCACCAGCAGCAGCCCCGGTGTGGTGAGCGCCAGCAGGTCGGCGATCCGGCCGGGCGGGGCGTCGGCGGGCAGCCCGACGTGCAGCAGGCCGGCGCGCGCGCAGGCCCAGATCGCGACCGCCGCCGCCAGGCCGTTGCGGACCAGCAGGGCGACCCGGTCGCCGGGCACCAGGCCGTACGACAACAGGGCCTGTGCCGCACCCTCAACGGCCGCGGCGAATCCGTCATACGTCGTGGTCGTGCCGAGCGTGGGGTCCACCAGCAGCACGGCTGGGCCGGACAGCACCAGCGCGTCCTCGAGCAGCCCGACGAGGTCGCGCGGCCGGTCGGCGTAGCAGCGCTGACGCACGCCGCGGACGTCCTCGTCGACCAGGGCGTCCGGGCCGGCCTGCTGCGACGTCAGGCGCACCGGACCAGCGCGGACAGGGTCGCTGCCCGGACGTGCGCGGCCTGGCTGTGGACGAGCTGGAAGGCCGCGGCCCGCAGCAGCCGCTGGGCGGGGTCGGCGAGGTCCATGCCCTGACCGCCGCGGGCCGCGAGCAGCGCCGTGCAGCACTCGACGGCCAGCAGCAGCGACGCCGCGCGCACCTCGAGCCGTTCATCGAGCTGCTCAGGGGCGGGCACGTCGTCCAGCAGCCGGTAGGCACGCGTGCGCAGCGGCAGCAGCCGGTCGCGCAGGGCCTGCGCGACCTGGGGCTGCCGGGCGTCGAGCAGGTCCAGGGCGGCCAGCGCCACGCCGTACGTGCTGGGCTGCACGTTCGCGTTCAGCGCGGTGTCGTACGCCGCGAAAGTGGCGCGGTCGTGCACGGCGACGACGGCCTCGTCGGGCACGAACAGGTCCTCGAAGGCCAGGGAGTGCGTGCGGGTGCCGCCCATCGCCGCGAGGCTCAGCTCGCCGGTGCTGTGCAGCGCGGGCCGGTCGCCGGCCGGCACCAGCGCGAACACCACCTGCTCGCCACCGGCATCCAGGGCTCCCGCGAGCGCGACGTCGACGAGCGGCCAGCCGGTGCACCAGGGCTGGCTGCCACGTAGCGACCAGCCGCCTGACACCCGCTCGGCGAAGACCGAGGGCGCCG
>JAYVYM010000044.1:0-7160 GCA_043784245.1 Frankiales bacterium | reverse complement strand
AGCACGCGCAGGCAGGCGGGGCTGTAGACGTACATGCCGCCGGCGCCCTGCAGCACCGGCTCGACGACCACCGCGGCAAGCTCGCCGGCGTGCCGCTCGAACAGCTCGGTCGTCGCCGCCGCCCAGGTATCGAGCTCGGGGTCGCCGGGCACGCGGTCCAGACCGGCGGGTGGCCGCGGCGCGAAGACCTGCTCGGCGAGCACGCCGGCGAACATCGCGTGCATGCCGCCGACCGGGTCGCAGACGCTCATCGCGGCAAAGGTGTCGCCGTGGTAGCCGCCGCGGACCGTCAGCAGCCGGCGGCGCCCCGGCTCCCCCCTGCCGATCGCCGCCTGCAGCACCATCTTGATCGCGACCTCGACCGACACCGACCCGGAGTCGCACAGGAACACCCGCTGCAGCGGCGCGGGGGTCATCGCCACGAGCCGCTCGACCAGCCCGACGGCCGGCGCGTGCGTCAGCCCTCCGAACATCACGTGGGACATCGCACCGAGCTGGTCGCGGGCGGCCGCGTCCAGGACCGGGTGGCGGTAGCCGTGCACCGCGCACCACCACGAGCTCATCGCGTCGATGACCTCCCCGACCCCGGCGATCGTGAGCCGGACGCCCTGCGCCGACTCCACGACGCGCACCTTTGAAGGCTCGACCACGGAGGCGTACGGGTGCCAGGCGTGCGCGCGGTCGGCGGCCAGCAGCGCCTCTGTGCCGGTGCCTGTCACGGGCAGCGACGCTACGGGAGCGCCGCCCAACGCTGCCCGTACGGGTGCACAGTCGCGGTACGCAGGTCCTGCGCCGCCCCCGCCGGCCGGTCCAGCACGACCTCGAGCCGCGCGTCGGACAACCCCTCGACCAGGCCCTCGCCCCACTCGACCACGACGACGCTGGCAGGCAGGTCCGCGTCGAGATCGAGGTCGTCCAGCTCAAGCCCGGGCGCACCGGCATCGCGCAGCCGGTAGGCATCGACGTGCACCAGCGGCACCGGCCCGCGGTGCACTCGGGCCAGCACGAACGTGGGGCTGGTCACCCGGCCCTGCACGCCGAGCCCCTCGCCGATGCCCTGGGTGAGCGCGGTCTTGCCGGCCCCGAGCGGGCCGGACAGCACCACCAGGTCGCCGGGCTGCAACGCCGACGCGAGCCGCACCCCGAGCGCGCGGGTGCGGGCGACGCCGTCGAGCACCAGCGGCACCGGCCGCACGAGCACGCCCGGGACGAGCCCCGTGAAGCCCTGCGCCCGCCACCCGTCGTCCAGCTCTGCCTGGGCCCGCAGGTCGAGCGCGTCGCCCGGGTCGGCCAGCGCGGCGACCGCTTCGGCAGGGCTCGTCACCAGCCGGGACCAGCTCACTGCGTCAGCCGTACGGCGAGCGCGAGGTCCTCGGTGAGCAGCCTGCGGGGCTCGCCGCGCGGCCCGGAGCGGATCGCCGCGCTCGGGTGGTAGGTCGGCAGCACCCGCACCCCGGCGACCTCGTGAACCTGCCCGCGTACCGCGCCCAGCGTGCACGGGCCGAGGAACCAGCGGGTCGCCGACAGCCCGAGGGTGACGACGAGGTCGGGGGCGAGCAGCTCGAGCTGCCGCTCGGTCCAGCCGCGGCAGGCCGCCGACTCAGGCCGGCTGGGCACCCGGTTGCCCGGCGGCCGGCACTTGACGGTGTTGAGCACGGCCGTGTGAGCCCGGTCGCCGCCGACCTCGGCCAGCAGCAGGTCCAGCAGCTGCCCGCTGCGCCCGACGAACGGTTGGCCGCTGTCGTCCTCCTGCGCCCCGGGCGCCTCACCGAGCACGAGCAGCCGCGCGCCGGCCGGCGCCTGACCGACGACGACACTGCGACGGGTCGCGGCGAGCTCGGGGCAGGCCGTACAGGTGCGTACATCGCCCGACAGCGCGGTCCAGTCCGGCGCGCGCCGCGCGGCAGCGGCGGTCAGCTGCGGCGCGGCCGGGTCGGGCGGCGCCCAGCTCGGCTGGTTCACGCCGCAGCGCGGCGCAGCAGCTCGCGCAGGTGCAGCGTGACGAGCGGAGCGCGCTCGAGCTGCACCATGTGGCCGGCTCCCTCGACGATGACCAGCTGAGCGCCCGGGAGCGCCTCGGCGATCGCCCGGCTGTGCGCCTGCGGGGTCAGCAGGTCCTTCGTACCCACCAGGACGAGTACCTCGACGCTGCCCAGCACGTCCAGGGCCGCGAGCTTGTCGTGGCTGGTGAAGGTGTCGTAGAACTCGGCGATCACGTCGACCGGGCAGTCGGCGGTCATCTTCTCGACGAACTCGACGAGCGACGGGCTGATGTCGCCGGAGCCGAAGGCCAGCCGCCGGGCCAGCAGGAACGCCAGGTCGGTGCCGAGGCGCCGGGTCCGCTCGAAGGTCGCCGGCCGGGCCCGCATCCCGCGGGTGACCCACGGCAGGGCCCGCCGGGTGACCGGGCCGGCCTTCGCCGGCAGACCGAACGTCAGCTCCGACACGCGTCCGGCCGACGTGCTGAGCAGCGCGACCCCGACGACCCGGCTGCCGAACAGCTCGGGCCGCTGGTCGGCCAGCGCCATGATCGTCATACCGCCCATCGAGTGCCCGACGAGGACGACCGGGCCGCTCGGGACGCACTGCTCCAGCACCGCCGACAGGTCGCGGCCGAGCTGGTCGATGGTGGCCCGAGCCGCGTCGCTGCGGCCGCTGCGGCCGTGCGAGCGCTGGTCCCAGAAGACCAGCCGGCCGGGGTTGTCGGCCGCCAGCGCCTGCCGCTGGTAGTGCCAGGCCGCCAGCTGCTGGGTGTAGCCGTGGCAGAACACGACCGTGAGCGGCGGGTCGCCCGCCGGCCCGACCTCCTCGACGTGCAGCGGCACGCCGTCGTCGGCGACCACGCTGAGCACCCGGTCGGCTGGCAGCGCGAAGAAGGGCTCACGGGCATCCGGGTCGGGCCGCAGCCTGGTGCGCCCCACGGCCCAGCGCTCGGCGACCAGCCCGACGGCGGTACCGGCTGCGACCAGCCCCAGCAGCCCACCGGCCAGTCCTGCGCTCCTGGCCCGGCTCACCGGTAGGTCCTGGGCACCCGCGCGCCGATCCTGGTCACGATCTCGTAGTCGATGGTCCCCAGGACGTCCGCCCAGTCCTGGGCGGTCGGCTCGCCCGCATCGCCGGGGCCGAACAGCAGCACCTCGTCGCCGGCGGACACGTCGTCATCGCCGACATCGAGCACGAACTGGTCCATGCAGACCGTGCCGGCGACCCTGCGGCGACGGCCACCGAGCTGGACGGGCAGCGCGTTCGTGCCGGCCCGCGGCACCCCGTCGGCGTAGCCCAGCGGCACCAGCGCCAGTGTCGTGTCGCGCTCGGTCGTGTAGCGGTGCAGGTAGCTGACGCCGGCGCCGGCCGGCACCCGCTTGGTGAGCGCGACCGTGCTGGCCAGCGTCATCGCCGGCCGGAGCCCGAAGGTGGCCGGGCTGCCGAGCTGGGGCACCGGCGACAGGCCGTACAGCGAGACCCCCGGGCGTACCAGGTCGTAGTGCGTCGCCGGCGCCGTCAGGGTCGCCGCGGAGTTGGCCAGGTGGCGTACCTGCGGTCGCAGGCCGGCCCGCTCGGCGACCTCCAGGGCGTCGGCGAACAGCTCTGCCTGTCGGCAGTTGACCGGGTGGTCGGGGCCGCCGTCGGCGAACGCGAAGTGGCTCCAGACGCCGACCACGTCGACGCCGTCGGTGGTGGAGGCCGCGGCACACAGCTCCGGCCAGGTCGCGGTGCCGGCACCGCCGCGCGACAGCCCGGTGTCGACCTTGAGGTGCACTCTGGCTGTACGGCCGGTCGCGCGGGCCGCGGCCGCAGCGGCAGCGAGCTCGGCGCAGTCGTACACACCGAGGTCGATGTCGGCGGCAACCGCAGGCGCCAGGTCTTCCCGGGGGGCGAACAGCCAGGCCAGCACCGGCGCGTCCAGGCCCGCGGCGCGCAGCGCGAGGGCCTCCTCCAGGAACGCGACACCCAGCCAGGACGCCCCGCCGGCGAGCACCGCGCGGGCGCTGGGCAGCAGCCCGTGGCCGTAGCCGTCGGCCTTGACCACGGCCATCACCCCGGCGTCGCCGGCCAGCTCGTCGAGGCGGCGGGTGTTGGCGGTGATGGCCGCCAGGTCGATGCGCGCCTCGCTCCTGCCGCTGCCCGTCACCGGCCCATTCTGGCAGCCAGCAGCTCGCGGACGGCGTCGGGCCACGCGGCGACAACTCGGCTCGCGCTGGTGGCCAGGCCGTCGCAGGACAGCGCACCGGCCCGGCCGTGCAGGTAGGCGGCAGCCGAGGCGGCCTCGAGCACCGGTAGCCCCTGCGCGAGCAGCGCCCCGCCGGCGCCGGCCAGCACGTCGCCGGACCCGGCGGCCGCGAGCGCCGGGGTGCCGGTGCGGTTGATTCGGACCGGGCCGGCCGGGCCGGCAACCACGGTCGCGGGGCCCTTGAGCAGCACGTACACGCCGAGCTGGGCCGCGAGCCGACGGGCCGCGCCGATCCGGTCGGGCCCGACAGGGGCGCCGAACCTCTCGTACTCCCGGTCGTGCGGCGTCAGCAGGGTCGGGGCCTCGCGGTCGCGCAGCCACCCGGGATGTCGCGCGCAGATGGTCAGCGCATCGGCGTCGATTAGCACGGGCAGGTCGCTGGCCAGGACCGCCTCGACCGTGCGCTCGGCCTCGTCGCCCGTGCCGAGCCCGGGCCCGGCGACCCAGGCCTGCACCCGACCGGCCGAGGTGACGTCCGCGCCGCACGCCTCGGTGACGACGACCTCGGGCCAGCGCCGGCGGACCTGCTCGGCGGGGTGCGCGGCGCCCACGAAGCGCACCATCCCTGCCCCGGCGGCCAGCGCAGCGCCGACCGCGAGCACCGCCGCCCCGGTGTAGACCGGTGAGCCAGCGGCGATTCCCAGCACGCCTCGGTCGTACTTGTCGAGCGGGCTCCGCGGGAGCAGCAGGTCCGCGGCGTCCAGAGCCTCGACGGGCGCCGGGGGCAGGTAGGGGGCGAGCCCGATGTCGACCAGCTCGACCCTGCCGGCGTGCCGGCGCCCGTCACCCACGAGAAGCCCCGGCTTGTACGTGCCGAAGGTGACCGTGACATCGGCCGTCACCGCCTCGCCCTGGACGGCCCCGGTGTCGGCATCGACGCCGCTCGGCAGATCGACCGCGAGCACCGGTCCGTGGGCGGCCCGGACCAGCGCGAGGGCCCCCGCGCGGAGCGCACCGCGGCCGCCGATTCCCACCAGGCCATCGACGACGAGGTCGGCCGCGCCGGGCTCCCCGACCCGGCCGCCGGCCGCGAGGAACGCTTCCAGCGCGCCCGGGACGGGCTCGCCCAGCAGCGCAGCCGTGACCTGGGCGCCGCGTCGGGACAGGTGGGCGCCGGCCCACAGGGCGTCGGCGCCGTTGTCGCCGGCACCGACCAGCAGCAGCACCGTGGCGGCGTACGTCCGGCCCAGCACCCGCGAGCAGGCGTGCGCGAGGCCGGTGGACGCGCGGGCCATCAGCGTCCCGGGCGGGACGGTCGCCATCAGGGCCGCCTCGGCCGTGCGTACCTGCGCGACGGTGTGCGCCCGGATCACGCTGGCCCCGCCCCTGTCCCGCAACCGGCCGGGCCCCTCACGACTCGGCCACGACGACCGCGGTGGCGATGCCACCGTCGTGCGACAGCGACAGGTGCCAGGTGCTGATGCCCTGCGCCTCGGCCTCCTGCGCGACGCCGCCGTGCAGCACCAGCTCGGGACGGCCGCGGGCACCGCTCACTACCTCCGCGTCGCGCCAGCGCAGCCCGCCCGGCGCACCGAGCGCCTTCGCGACCGCCTCCTTGGCCGCGAACCGGGCGGCCAGTGAGGCGACCGGCCGGTCCCGCTCCCGGTCGGTGAACAACCGCTCGGCCAGCCGTGGCGTACGGGCGAGCACCCGGGCCAGCCGCGCGATGTCCACGACGTCCACGCCCACCCCGACGATCGTCACCGCAGCGCTACTCGACGGTGACGGACTTGGCCAGGTTGCGCGGCTGGTCGACATCGAGCCCGCGGGCCCGCGCGACCTCGGCCGAGAACACCTGCAGCGGCACGATCGTCAGCAGCGGCGTGAGCAGCGACTTGGTGTCCGGGATCCGGATGAGGTCGTCGGCGTACGGCCGGACGCTGTCGTCGCCGTCCGTCGCCAGCACGATGGTCCGTGCCCCGCGTGCCCGGCACTCCTGGATGTTGTTGATCAGCTTGGCCTGCAGTGCGTGCCGTGGCGCGATGACCACGACCGGGGTGCCCTTCTCGATCAGCGCGATCGGGCCGTGCTTGATCTCGCCGGCTGGAAACCCCTCCGCCGAGATGTACGCCAGCTCCTTGAGCTTCAGGGCCCCCTCGAGCGCCATCGGGTAGCCGACGTGCCGGCCCAGGAACAGCATCCGCTGCTCACCAGCGAGCTCGCGGGCCAGCGCCCGTACGCCATCCATCCGGGACAGCAGCTCGCTGATCAGGTCGGGCATCTGCTGCAGGTCGGCCATGTGCGCACGTACCTCGTCGGGGTCGCGCGTCCCGCGCAGCTGCGCCAGGTACAGCCCGACCAGGTACATCGCGGTGATCTGCGTCATGACGGCCTTCGTCGACGCGACGGCGACCTCCGGACCACCGCGCGTGTACAGGGCGGCGTCGCTCTCTCGCGAGATCGTCGAGCCGACCGTGTTGGTGACGGCCAGGACCCACGCCTTCTGCGAGCGGGCGTGCCGGACGGCCTCGAGCGTGTCAGCGGTCTCACCGCTCTGCGAGACCGCGATGACCAGGGTGTTGCGGCCCAGCACCGGATCGCGGTAGCGGAACTCGCTCGCCATCTCGACCTGCACCGGCAGCCGGCACCAGCGCTCGATCGCGTACTTGCCGATCAGCCCGGAGTGGTACGCCGACCCGCACGCGACGATGAAGACCTGCTCGATGCCCCGGACGTCCTCGTCGCTCATCGCCAGCTCGTCCAGGTGCAGCAGGCCCTCGGCGTCGAGCCGGCCACCGAGGGTGTCGCGTACGGCCCCGGGCTGCTCGTCGATCTCCTTCAGCATGAAGAACTCGTAGCCGCCCTTCTCGGCGGCGTCGGTGTCCCAGTCGACGTGGTAGCTCGCGCCGGGTACGACGGTGCCGGCCAGGTCGGTGACGACGACACCCCCGCGACGCACCTCCACGACCTGGTCCTGCTCGACCGCGCG
>JAYVYM010000043.1:0-3657 GCA_043784245.1 Frankiales bacterium | reverse complement strand
ATCCCCCGGCGCCGGTCCGGGTCATCGACGGTCGCCCGTACTTCACCCATGACGCGTACGCGGTCGAGCTGTCGAAGTCGTCGTGGCGGCTGAGCCCTGAACAGGGCCCGGTGCCCCGGTCACGCGTGCACGAGCGGACGAGGATTCGCCGCCACCGTCAGACCCGCTGGTGTTCTGTCGCTCGCCGCTTCTGTCTTTGCACTCGCCAGGCTGTTGCCAGAACACCGTCACACCGCGAGACAGTGCACGGATCGGGCAACGTGATACGGCACGGCTTCACGCGCGCGCTGAGCCCGCAGGGCACCACCCACGCTGACGTCATGGCGAGGTCGTGACGCAGCGGGAGTTGTCGCGCGGAGCGGCCGGTGTGACCAGATGAGCCCCGCGCGGCTCTGGGTGGCTTGCAGTGCATGACGTGGACCAGGCGTGGCGTGGCCGGGCTCCAACGTGCACCAGTCACCGGATCAAGTGAACCGTCAGCGGCAGATCGAGCGCCGCCCAGGCGCGGTCGGCGGTGAGGACCGAGCCCGACGAGCCGCGCAGCGCCAGGGACAGGCAGCACCGGTCACCCAGGGACAGAGCGCGACCCCCCGCGGCACCCCGTAGAGCGCCCGCCAGCTCCGCGTCGCGCTCGCTCAACGGCTCGACCACCACGCCGGCTGCCCGCAGCAGCGGCGCGAGCTGACGGGGGTCGAGGTCCGCGTCCACGAGCTTGCCGACGACCTCCGCAAGGTTGACCGCGCACAGCAGGGCCCCACCCAGCTCACGCTCGACCAGGTCGGCGCCCGGCTCGTCCTGCACGAGCGCGAGCACCGCGCTCGCATCGAGCACCATCACGACGCCGCGACCTCGGCCCGTCGCTCCGCGAGCAGCTCGTCGAGCAACGAGCGCCCCGTTACCGCTCGCGCCAGGCCACGCAGCTGCGCTGCGGCGCGGCGGGGACGCTCGAGTATCAGTCGCTCGTCCTCGATGTGCAGGTGCAGGGCCTCCCCGGGCTGCAGCCCCAGGGCAGCGCGCACCTCCGCCGGGATGACCACCCGGCCCTGCTTTCCGAGCACCACTGTGGCATCCATGTGTAGATCGTGCCACGCCGAGAACCCCTGTGTCACATGCGAGGCAGGGGCTGCGCGCCGGGTGGCCCAACGAGCCCTGCGTCGCACACCGGCCGTTGGTCGCCTCGCCGCGCGGTGGGCCGATCAAGCCGGAGTGACCTCGAGGGCTCACGCGTCGTTCCGGCCAGCAGCGCGACTGCGTCGGCGAGGGCCTGCTGGCTTCGCACCCGGTACGCGAGGAGCTGCCCGCGACGCTGGTCCATCTGGACCGAAGCACGGCCGTCACACCCACCACCTATCTTGGGCCGCTATGGCGACGACAGAGGCAGGTCTGCCAGAGCGCGGTCTCGAGGCGGCGCTGGCTGCCACCGAAGCGCATGTCGAGGTGGCGCAGCGCGAAGCTCTCATGGTGAGCCGCGAACTCAAGACCGCCCGCTCCGCAGCCGCCGGCGGGCAGGTCCGCGACCTGCGCCGGGCCCTCGCGGCCGCGGTCGAGGCGGCACAGTCCCTTGCAGGCGCGGTGGAGGAGGCAGAGGCGTCCTACTCCTTCGACGAGACCGACCACCTGGCCTCGGGTGCGTACGCCCGAGAACTGCTCGACGCGGCTGCGGCCGCGGGGCTCGCCATGGTCCAGGACGACGACCGACTGCTCTGCTACCCCTCGCTGGTGCGACTGCTGCCTGGTGACGCCGCGCTCGACATCGACCGGCGGCGAGAGCGGCGGCTGCGTCCGAGCGTGGTCGTCAGCGTGCTCGCCGCTGCCCAGGCGCGCCCGCCGAAGGGCAAGTCTGCCGCGCTGCTGGAAAGCCTCGCAGCGGCGTACGAGCTGCTTGCCGAACGCCACGACCGGCAAGACCCGGTCCTGCGGCTCGACGAGCTGTGGCAGGTGCTGACGATGCTTCCCGGCGCCGCCCGCGAGTACAGCAAGCCGGAGTTCGCGCGCGACCTCTACCTGCTGGACCAGAGCGGCGTCGTCACGACGCGAAGCGGACGCACCCTGCGCTTCCACGCCAGCAGCGGAACACGGGGCGCCGGGGTGCTCACGACGGTGGCAAGGACCGGTCAGCAGCAGCGCTACTGGGGTGTGTCCTTCAGTGCCCGCTAGGTTGGCGGCCGTGAGCGAGCGATCCGGAGTCCTCGGAGGTGGCAGCCTCGCGGTTCCCGAGTGGACGACGTTCCTCGCCGAGGAGTACCTCGCTGGTTACCTGCCCGCGGGCGGCGCGGCCGTCAAGGTCGCCGTGGCGGGCAGTGAGGACACCGCGAGCCGCTTCACGCGGGCCCTCGGCGCCGCCGCCGACACCTCGGGGTGCCTGTTCGTCTCCGTCTCGGCGGCGCAGACCCGGCTGTCGCAGATCGATGCGCTGTTCTTCGCTGTCGCCCGGGAGCTCGACTGGGACGCGCTGGCCGCCTCGTTCGTCCGCTGCGCCTACGAAGCGATCGCCTTCCCGGCGGGCAAGAGCCTGATCGTGGCCAAGGTCGCGGTCGAGCACGACGTCGACGCCTCCGAGCTCTACCGCAGCGTGCGCCGGCAGCTCGAGCGGACGTTGCTCGGAGACCTGGCCCTGACTCGCGAGCTGCGCAGGGCGGTGCTCCGGCTCGCCCAGGGGCTGCTGAGCGCCACCGAGCTTCAGGCTGACGAACACGACGCGGTTCTGGGCTGGCTGCGCGGCGAGCCGACGTCCATGGCCCGGCTGCGACCGCTGCTCATCTCCGCCCGCATCGGCCGGTCGAACGCCCGGCCGATGCTCGCGTCGCTGGCCCGTCTGCTGCTCGCCGCGGGCTGGCGCGGCCTGGTCCTGCACCTGGACTGCGCACGGCTGGCCGAGAGCCGCCGGCCACCGGTCGAGCAGCGGTCCGGGGTCTACTACTCCAAGGCAGCGGTGCTGGACGCGTTCGAGGTGCTGCGGCAGCTCATCGACGCGACAGACGAGCTGCGCGGCGTCCTCGTGGTGGCCGTCCTGCCGCCTGAGCTGGTCACCGACGAAGGCCGGGGCCTGCCTGCTTACGCGGCCTTGCACCTGCGCGTGGCCGACGAGGTCCGCGACCGCCGCCGGGCCAACCCTTTCGCGGCGCTCGTACGCCTCGAGGTCCGCCTGGAGGCAGTGCCATGACCGGCATGGGCCCGGAGCAGGTCGCCCGCCGACGCGCCGTCGAGGCGCTGCGATCAGGCGTACCGAGCTGGGACGCGGTCAGCGCGCTCGGCTCCGGACAGAGCGAGGCGGAGGACCGCTTCACCGCCCTGCTCGACGGCGCTCAGGAAAGTCGTTCCGGCGGCCTGCTGCTGGGAGCCGGCTTCGGTGCCGGGAAGAGCCACGTGCTGATGCACCTGTCCGCACTGGCGCTGGACCGCGGCTTCGCGGTCAGCTCTGTGGTCGTCAGCAAGGAGACGCCGCTGCACGACCCGGCCAAGGTGCTGCGTGCTGCCGTCGACACGCTGACCGGTCCGGGCCGTATCGGGGGAGTGCTGGCCGACGCCGTCGCCGCCCTCGACCCCGATTCAGCCGGGCGTCCGCCGGTTTTGGCGAGGCGATGCCGGCATGCTGGGTTCCTTCACCACAGCCTTCGCCGGGTCGGCGGATGTATTCGGCGGACGGCCGTTATCGCG
>JAYVYM010000042.1:0-3302 GCA_043784245.1 Frankiales bacterium | reverse complement strand
CCCTGCCGGGTTGGAAGGTCGAGACCGTCGGCGACGACATCGCCTGGATGCGGTTCGGCCCGGACGGGCGGCTGTACGCCATCAACCCGGAGGCCGGCTTCTTCGGCGTCGCGCCCGGTACCGGCGAGAAGACCAACCCCAACGCGGTCCAGACGTTCACCGGCAACTCGATCTTCACCAATGTCGCTCTGACCGACGACGGCGACGTGTGGTGGGAGGGGCTGACCGAGCACTCGCCGGCGCACCTCACGGATTGGAGGGGCAACAGCTGGACCCCCGACTCGGGCACGACGGCGGCCCACCCCAACTCGCGGTTCACCACGCCGGCCGGGCAGTGTCCCACGATGGCGCCCGAGTGGGAGGACCCCGACGGCGTACCTATCTCGGCGATCCTGTTCGGAGGCCGCCGGGCCTCCGCCGTGCCGCTGGTCACCGAGGCCCGCAGCTGGCAGCACGGCGTCTTCCTCGGGATGACTGTGTCGTCGGAGACGACGGCCGCCGCCGCCGGTGCGGTCGGCAAGCTGCGCCGGGACCCGTTCGCGATGCTGCCGTTCTGCGGCTACAACATGGCCGACTACGCGGGGCACTGGTTGGACATGGGCGAGGCCACCGACGCCGACAAGCTGCCCAAGATCTACTACGTCAACTGGTTCCGCAAGGACACCGACGGCAGGTGGCTGTGGCCCGGGTTCGGTGAGAACAGCCGTGTCCTTGCCTGGATCGTCGACCGGATCGAGGGCCACGGCACAGGGGTGAGCACGCCGATCGGCACGTTGCCGAGCGTGGCCGCCCTCGACCTCGACGGCCTGGACGTCCCGGCGCGCGACCTCGAGGTGCTGCTCTCGGTCGACACCGAGGTGTGGATGCAGGAGGCCGCGCTCATGGACGACTACTTCGCGCAGTTCGGTGCAGATTTCCCGGCCGCGCTGGCCGAGGAGCACCGAGCCCTCAAGGAGCGCCTCGCGAAGGCCTGATTGGCCACGGCCGCTCTGCACGACGGGGTAGGGCGCTTGCCCGAGCGTGCGGCGCCGTGGTCAGCGGTCCGCGGATAGGCTGGCGTCGCCGGGCCGTCGCGGGTCGGCGGACCCGACGCCGGGAGGCACCCGTGGGGCTGCGCGACCTCGCGTACGGCGCCTACGAGCGCAGGCTCGCCCGATCGCTCGGTCGCCTCGGCGCCCCAGTTCCACGCCACGTCGGCGTCATCCTGGACGGCAACCGCCGCTGGGCCCGCTCGGTCGGGGCCGACAGTGCACACGGCCATCAGCGCGGCGCCGACAAGATCGTCGACCTGCTGCGGTGGTGTGACGACGCCGGGGTCGAGCTCGTCACGCTCTGGCTGCTGTCGACCGACAACCTGGCCCGGCCCGAGCCCGAGCTCGCGCCGCTGCTGCGCATCATCGAGGGCGTGGTCGTCGATCTCGCGGCTGACGGGAATCCCTGGACGCTGAACATCGTCGGCGCCCTGGACCTGCTGCCCGCCGATACCGCCCGACTGCTCAAGGAGACCGCCGCAGGCACCGGCGGTCGCTTCGGCGTCACCGTCAACGTCGCGGTCGGCTACGGCGGTCGGCGGGAGATCACCGACGCCGTCCGCGCGATGCTCCAGGCGCACGCCGCGCAGGGGGCGACCCTGGAGGACATCGTGGCTGACCTCGACGTCGAGCACATCGGTGAGCACCTCTACACCAAGGGCCAGCCCGACCCTGACCTGGTCATCCGTACCAGCGGTGAGCAGCGGCTGTCGGGCTTCCTGCTCTGGCAGAGCTCGCACAGCGAGTTCTACTTCTGCGACGCCTACTGGCCTAACTTCCGTCGGGTCGACTTCCTGCGGGCGCTGCGTGCGTACGCCGCGCGGCAGCGCCGCTACGGCAGCTGAGGCCCGCTCGGTCCCGCGCGCTCCCCAGCCGGCGATCGCGCAGCCAACTGGGCACCGGGAACCGCGGCCGCGTGTCGCAGCCGCCGGCGGCAGCTGCCGGCATAGCGTCGGTGCAACGGCAGGCAGCACCGCCCGCCGCTCGGGAGGCCCGATGCTGACAGGAGCGCTGCCGGTCGGCACGAGCCTGGCAGGTCTGGCGCGCGCGGCGCGGAAAGGGGCCGGCACCCGGCTCCTGCGGCCGGGTCCCGGTCGCTGACCAGCCAGGGGGTCCCATGACGACGTACGTTCTCGACACCTCGGTCCTGCTGTCCGACCCCGGCGCGATGGGCCGCTTCGATGAGCACGAGGTGGTCCTGCCGCTGGTGGTGATCGGTGAGCTCGAGGCGAAGCGCGACCACCCGGAGCTCGGCTGGTTCGCCCGGCAGGCGCTGCGCGTGCTGGACGACCTGCGGGTGGCCCACGGTCGCCTGGACCAGCCCCTCCCGGTCGGTCGCGGCACGCTGCGGGTCGAGCTCAACGACTCCGGCCCGGCCGCCCTGCCGGCGGGCTTCCGGTTGGCGGAGAACGACACCCGCATCCTGGCGGTCGCCGCCAACCTCGCCGCCGAAGGCGTCGATGTCGTGCTGGTCACCAAGGACCTGCCGCTGCGGGTCAAGGCCGCGGCCGTGGGCCTGACCGCACAGGAGTACCGAGCCGAGCTGGCCGTCTCGAGCGGCTGGAGCGGCATGGCTGAGCTCCCGGTCGCCTCCCACGAGCTCGACCTGCTGTACGCCGACGGCAGCCTGGACCTGCCCGAGGCCAGGGAGCTGCCCACCCACACCGGGCTGGTCCTGCTCTCCGAGCGCGGATCGGGGCTCGCCCGGGTGGCCCCCGACAAGTCCGTCCGGCTGGTCCGCGGTGACTGCGGCGCGTTCGGCCTGCACGGCCGCAGCGCCGAGCAGCGGGTGGCGATCGAGCTGCTCCTGGACCCGGACGTCGGGATCGTCTCGCTCGGCGGCCGGGCCGGTACCGGCAAGAGCGCCCTCGCGCTGTGCGCCGGACTCGAGGCGGTCCTGGAGCGCCGCAGCCAGAAGAAGGTTGTCGTCTTCCGGCCGCTGTACGCCGTCGGCGGCCAGGACCTGGGCTACCTGCCGGGCGACGCCGCCGAGAAGATGGGTCCATGGGCGCAGGCCGTGTTCGACACCCTCGGTGCACTGGTCTCGCCGGACGTCATGGAAGAAGTGCTGGCTCGCGGCCTGCTCGAGGTACTGCCGCTCACCCACATCCGCGGTCGGTCACTGCACGACGCGTTTGTCATCGTCGACGAGGCCCAGTCACTGGAGCGCGGCGTGCTGCTGACGGTGCTGTCCCGGCTCGGCCAGGGCTCGCGGGTCGTGCTCACCCACGACGTGGCTCAGCGCGACAACCTGCGGGTCGGCCGACACGA
>JAYVYM010000041.1:0-2829 GCA_043784245.1 Frankiales bacterium | reverse complement strand
GGCTCCCCACCGGGCTCAGGCCCGGTGCGGTGGGCGGGGTCTCCGTCGCCACAGGCACCTCCTTCGCGGTCCGCCCCAGTCTACGAGGCCACGAGCCCGGGCCCGCGCGGTGAGTTCAGTACCGCAGCAGCGTGTGCAGCTCGAGCCCCGGGGCGGCGGCCGCGACCCGCGCGCGGCCGCCCAGGAAGGCGAGCTCCATCAGCACGGACAGCCCGATCGGGACGGCGCCGGCCTGCTCGACCAGCATGACGGCGGCCACGGCCGTACCGCCGGTAGCGAGCACGTCGTCGACGACCAGCACCCGCTCCCCCGGTGCGAAGGCGTCCTGGTGCACCTCCAGCTCCGCCGAGCCGTACTCGAGCTCGAAGGTCTCGGCGTGGGTCGAGCGCGGCAGCTTGCCCTTCTTGCGGACCGGGACGAAGCCGGCCCCGAAGTGGTAGGCGACCGGCGCGCCGAGCAGGAAGCCGCGCGCCTCGATCCCCGCGACCTTCTCCACCGTGCCGCGGCCGAAGTGCGAGACGACAGCGTCCACGACCCCGGCGAACGCGACGTGGTCGGCGAGCAGCGGGGTGATGTCTTTGAAGGTGACCCCCGGCTCGGGGAAGTCGGGGACGTCGGTGATGCGGGAGCGCAGCAGGGCCTCGAGGTCCAGCGCCACGTCAGCGCCGCCGCTTGCCCGAGGGCCGGCCACCCGTGCGCTTGGCCTGCGCCTTACCAGCCGGCCGGCGGGCCGCCGCCGGGCCGGGACCGGGTTCTGCCGCCGGCGCCGCGCTGCCCGCGACAGCCACCGAACCGCCACCGGTCCGGGCTGCGCCCTCGGCCGCAGCCGGTGCGGCGGCGCGCAGACTGCTGCGGCCGGTGCCGCTGCGCCGGGAGAGCACCCGGGCGGACAGCGCGCGGTACTGCGGCTCGCGTTCCTTGAGGTCGGCGAGCAGCGGGGTGGCCAGGAACAGGGAGGAGTACGCCCCGGACGCCAGCCCGACGAACAGCGCGAGCGCGAGGTCCTTCAGGGTGCCGGCGCCGAGCAGGAACGCGCCGACGAACAGCAGCCCCGACACCGGCAGCAGCGCGATCAACGAGGTGTTGATAGAGCGCATGAACGTCTGGTTGACCGCCAGCTCGGCTGCCTCGCTGTAGGTCGACCGGCTGCTCCCGGCCAGCCCACGGGTGTTCTCCTCGACCTTGTCGAAGACCACGATCGTGTCGTACAGCGAGTAGCCCAGGACCGTCAGCAGCGCGATGACCGTGGACGGCGTCACCACGAACTGCGTCAGGGAGTAGATCCCGGCGGTGAGTATCAGGTCGTGGATCAGCGCCACGATGGCCGCAATCGCCATCTTCGGCTCGAACCGGATCGAGATGTAGATGATCACCGCGATGAGGAAGGCGAACAGGCCCTGCAGCGCCTTGTTGGTGATCTGCTGGCCCCACGCCGGCCCGACCGACGAGGGGTTGATCTGGTTCGGGTCGGTGATCCCGAAGTCCTTCTGGACGGCCGCAATGACGGTGTCGACCTGTGCCGTCGTCAGCGGCTCGGCCTGGACGCGCAGGTCCTTGGCGGAGGTACCGGGACGGCCGAGCTCCTGCGGGATGACCTCGCCGATGTTCAGCCGCGCGAAGGTCGCCCGGGCATCGGCGACGCTGTGGCCGTTGGCGGGGAATTGGAACGTCGACCCACCCTTGAACTCGACGCCGAGGTTGAAGCCCTGGATGAGCATGCTCAGCAGCGCGATCGCGACGAGGCCGATCGAGATGCCGTAGAAGCGCTTGCGGCGCTGGATCAGCGGAAACGCGGTCTCACCGCGGTAGAGCCGACGGGCGAGGGACATCTCAGGCCTCCGTGGCAGAGCCGGCGATAGCGGAACCGGCGGGGACGGCTACCGAGCCGGAGCCGACTGGTTCCGCGCCGGGAGGACGCCGCCGCGCCGCCGGGGCCGAGACCTGCGTGCTGACCGGCTGACCGCCGTCCGGCCCGTGGAAGCCGGTCGGACCACTGCGGGAGAACCAGCGGTACCGGGAGAGCAGCGAGACCAGCGGGCGGGTGAACAGGAACACCACCACGACGTCGAGCAGCGTGGACAACCCGAGGGTGAAGGCGAAGCCGCGGACGCCACCGACGGACACGAAGTACAGAATGATGGCCGCGAGGAACGACACGGTGTCTGCGGACAGGATGGTGCGCCGGGCGCGTACCCAGGCACGGTCGACCGCGCTGCGCGGCGTACGACCCTCCTTGATCTCGTCCTTGAGCCGCTCGAAGTACACGACGAAGGAGTCGGCCGTGATGCCGACGGCGACGATGAAGCCGGCGATACCGGCCAGCGACAGCGCGAAGCCGATCCGCTCACCGAGGATGCAGATCGCGGCGTACGTCAGCACCGCCGAGACCAGCAGGCTGGAGATCGTCACCAGGCCGAGGGCCCGGTAGTAGAGCAGCGAGTAGAGGACGACCGCGAGCAGGCCGATGCCGCCCGCGAGCAGGCCGCTGTGCAGCTGGTCGGTGCCCAGCGTCGGGGAGACGGTCTGCTCCTCCTGCGCGACGAAGGTCAGCGGCAGGGCGCCGAACTTGAGGACATTGGCGAGCTCCTGCGCCGACTTCTGGGTGAAGCTGCCGGTGATCTGGGCGTCGGAGTCGATCCGCGAATTGATGGTCGGCGCGCTCTGCACGACGCCGTCGAGCACCACGGCGACCTGCTTGCCGATGGTGTTCTTCGTCAGCTCGGTGAACTTGTCCTGGCCGGGACCGTTGAAGGAGACCAGCACCTGGTAGCCGCCGGTGCCCTGCTGGATCGGCCCGGACGTCGCGCCCTTGACGTCGGTGCCGACGAC
>JAYVYM010000040.1:0-6305 GCA_043784245.1 Frankiales bacterium | reverse complement strand
CTGCTCGCCTCCTCCCTGCTGTCGGTGCTCGGCGACCAGGTTGCCCGGATCGCAGTCGCCCTGCTGGTGTTCGGCCGCACCGGTTCCCCGTTCGCGGCGGCCGCCACCTACGCCTGCTCCCTGCTGCCGTGGCTGGTTGCCGGTCCGCTGCTGTCCGCACTCGCCGACCGGCTGCCCCGCCGGCGTTTGATGGTCCTCAGCGACCTGGCACGCGCGGCGCTGGTCGCTCTGCTGCTGCTGCCCGGCGTGCCGCTGCCGGCCGTGTTCGTGGTGCTGTTGCTCGTCGGTCTGGCCTCTCCCGCTTTTGATGCCGCCAAGAGCGCCGTGCTCACCGAGGTGCTGCCCGGCGAGAGCTACCTGGTCGGCAATGCCCTGCAGAACGTGACGGTGCAGTTCGCGCAGGTGACGGGGTTCCTCGTCGGCGGAGCAGCCGTCGCACTGACGGGCACGAACGGCGCCCTTGCCCTCGACGCCGCGACCTTCCTGGTATCTGCGGCGCTGCTCGGCACCTTCGTGCAGGCGCGCCCGCTGCCTGCACGCGAGGCGGCCTCGTTGCTGTCCGACACCGTGGCCGGCGTGACCCTGGTGGCCGGTGACCCGCTGCTTCGCAGGATGCTCGCCTTCGGCCTCTTGGCCGCCCTGGTGACGATCGCCCCGGAAGGACTGGCCGTCCCGGTAGCCGCGCAGCTCGGCGGCGGGCCGGTCACCGCCGGGCTGTTGACCGCCGCCCTGCCGGCCGGGTTCCTGCTCGGGTCGGTCGTCGTGCTCAAGGTGCCCTCAGGGCGCCGGCCGGCGCTGCTGCCGCTGCTCGTGGCGTGCTCCGGGGTGGCCCTGCTGCTCACCCCGGCGCTGCGCGCGCCCGTGGCGGTGACCGCACTCTGGCTGCTGGTCGGCGCAGGTTCCGCGGTCGGCCTGGTAGCCAACGCCGCGTACATGCAGGCGGTACCGCCCGAGCTGCGCGGCAGGGCGTTCGGCGTCGCCGACACCGCACTCACAGCCGTCCAGGGCGGCCTGCTGCTGGCGCTGGGCGGGCTCGCCGAGGTGCTCGACCCGCGGGTCGTCGTCGCCGGCGCCGGCGGCGCGGCCCTGCTGCTCCTGCTCGCGCTGCACCCTCCCGGGCGGTCAGGCAAGACCACCACGCGCCGGGCCGACGAGGCACCCGGGCTGATCGGCGACCAGGCGCTGGGCCTGGCCGGCGTCCCCAGTCAGCCCGTCGATGCGTCGCTCAACACTCCAGTCGAGCCGGGCCTGCGTCGATGACCGCCCCTGTGACCTCGCCTCCGGAACCGGGGCGGCGGCAGACGGCGGCGGCGGCCCTGCTGGCGCTTGCCATGCTCACCACCGGTCTGCTGGCGGCGCTGCTCGCCGGCAGCCCGCCGCTTCGAGGCCTGCCGTTCCCGTGGTGGGCCCTGCTGATCCTTTACGTGGCCGCGGAGCAGGTCAATCTGGGATTCCAGCGCCGCGGGCAGAGCGTGCTCGTCGCCCTGGCCCAGCTGCCGCTGGCGCTCGGCGTGGTCCTCATCGCCCCCGTCACGCATCTGATCGTGCGCCTGACCGCGACGACAATGGACTGCGTTGTGCACCGGCGCAGCGTCCTCAAGACGGCCGTCAATCTGGGAATCGCCGGCCTGGAGGTAGGAATAGCGGCCCTGGTCCTTCACCTGCTGCACCCGCTCAGCCAGGCCGCACCGCCGCTGTGGGGAGCACTGCTACTCGGCATGCTCGTGGCCGGCGTCACGGGGTATATCTGCCTATACGTCTTGTTCGGCATCCTGGGCTTCACACGACCCAGCTGGCGCGACCTCGCCGAGCCGATCGCTTTTGAAGCGTTGGTCACGGCAGTCTTCGTTGGCCTGGCCGTCCTGACGGTGGCGGCTGCGATCACCGACCCTTGGGCGGTCCTGGTCGTCCTCGGGCTCGCGCTGGTACTTGGGCTGTCCTATCGGTCGTACCGTCGGCTTGCCGCCCAGCAGCGCGCCACCGAGGACCTCTACGCCTTTATCAAGGTTCTCGGCCCCGTCGACATCGAGCACCCCGACGCGCTACCGGTGCTGGAGTACGTCCGCGAGCTCGTGTACGCCCGACAGCTGGAGCTCAAGGTCGCCGACGGCCAGGGCGGGTTGGGGACGTGTCTCACTGTCGAGCTCGGAAAGCCGCACGATGTGCGCACCGGCCGGCTCGAGGCTGGCTTGGACCACACGGGGCTGGAGGCCGAGCGGATGACGGCGCCGCTGGTCGTCGGCAATTCGTTTGTCGGGCTGCTCACCGCTTCGCACCGTGTCACCACCGACCGAGCTTTCGACATGAAGGATCTCCGGTTGCTCGAGACCGTCGCGACCGAGCTGGCCATTGCGCTCGACCGCGGACGGCTGCTCCGCGACCTGGGCCGGGCCGCCTCCACCGACCCGATGACAGGGCTGCCGAACCTGCGTCGGACGACGCAGGACCTGGCCACGATGCTCGAGGAAAACGACGGCGTCGTGCTCGCGGCAGTAGCGGTCGACTCGTTCCGGGAGGTCAACGACACCCTTGGCCACCAGGTGGGCGACGAGCTGCTCCGCGAGGTCGCGAGCCGGCTGCACGCGACCTCCCCGTCCGCGCTGATCGGGCGCATCGGCGGGGGGCGCTTCGCGGTCGCGGTGCCCGCCGACATCGCCGGCGGCGACGCCGGGATGTTCGGTCTCGGGCTGCGTGCGCGGGTCGATGGCAGCGTGCAGCTCGGCGCCGTCGGCACGCACATCCGGCTGTCGGTGGGCTGCGTACTGGCGCCCGAGCACGGCTCGGACGCCTCTACGCTGCTCCGCCGGGCCGAGACGGCGATGTACAGCGCCCGGCTCGCGCACGGCGGCCCGGTGCTGTGGGAGCCGGCGTACGAGGTGTTGGGACAGCGGCGGCTGGCCGTGGTGATGGCGCTGCGCGAGGCGCTCGCCTCGGGCGCCGTGGGAGTCGCCTTCCAGCCCAAGGTGTCGTCGCGCTCGTCGACGGTTACCGGCGTCGAAGCATTGGCCCGCTGGACGCACCCGGCGCTGGGCAGCATCTCGCCGGATGAGTTCGTGCCGTTGGCCGAGGCCGCCGGGCTGATGGGCCAGCTGACGAGCACGGTCCTGCGGCAGGCACTGACGGCCTGCCAGGGCTGGCAGCGTCGCGGCGGCGCAGTAGGCGTGTCGGTCAATGTCAGCGCGAACACGCTGCAGGACGGCGGGTTGGTGACCGAGGTCGCCGCTGTCCTGCGCTCAACCGGTGTCGCTGCCCGCCTGCTGACCCTCGAGCTCACCGAGGGTGTGGTGGTTGCCGACCCGCAACTGGCCGCGGAGCGGATGCACGAGCTTCGGGCGCTGGGCGTCAAGCTGTCCGTGGACGACTTCGGCACCGGCTACTCGTCGCTGACCTATCTCAAAGGCCTGCCCATCGACGAGGTGAAGATCGACAAGGGTTTCGTTGCCGGCCTGGTCGGCGATCCGGGCGACCAAGCCGTCGTACGGGCGGTCGTTGACATCGCCCACACGCTGGGGATGGCGGTCGTCGCGGAGGGGGTGGAGCAGGAGGACCAGCACTGCTTGCTACGCAGTCTCGGGGTGGACGAGGAACAGGGCTACCTGCATGCTCGACCGATGCCCGCATTGGAGATGGCGACCTGGTTGCGTCGCCGAGAGGATGTGAAGCGACTCAGCTGATCTAGCTCACTTTTTGTACGGTTGAGAGAGATTTGGTCTCGGCCAGTACACGGCCGTCCCTGGCTACGCCCACTTGGCGGTACGCATCACAGTCACCTCCCAAACATGGGGTCATTTTCGGCCGCCTTGCGCCGGGTTTTCAGGCTAGGTCGCCCGGGCTCCGACGTCTACTCGACATTCTGCACCTTCGGCCCTAAATATGGGCATATTGCGCCAAAAACTTCACCCGAACGGCTCACCCGACGACTCTGTGTGGTCGTCGAGCTGCTCCATCCGGCGGGCGATCTCTACGCCGCGGGCGAGGACACGATCCAGCATGCACTCGGTCAGGCGTCCTGTGAAGGTGTTCTGCTGGCTCACGTGGTAGCAGCCGAGCAGCGTCGGGCCACCCGGAAGCGCGACCTCCACGCCGTGCCCGAAGGTCGGAAACGGGGCCGGCAGCGATTGGCCGGCAGCGACGAGCGCCGGGGGCAGGGCCCGCCAACCGAAGCCGCCCAGCACGATGATCACGGCGGTCGTCGGGAGCACGTAGCGCAGCTCGGCCACCAGCCAGGGCGCACAGGTGCTCCGCTCGGCGGCGGTCGGGCTGTTGCCGGGCGGCGCGCAGCGCACGCCCATGGTGATGCGCGTGTCCAGCAGAGCCTGCCCGTCACCGGCGGACGTGCTGGTGGGTAGCGCAGCCAGGCCCGCGCGGTGCAGGGCCGCGAACAGCCAGTCGCCGCTGCGGTCTCCGGTGAAGATGCGCCCGGTGCGGTTGCCCCCGTGTGCGGCGGGCGCCAGCCCCATCACCAGCAGCCGGGGGGCGTCGGCGCCCCAGCTGACGACCGGCCGCCCCCAGTACGACTCCCCGGCGTACGACGCCCGCTTGACCTCGGCTACCTGCTCGCGCCAGGCGACCAGCCGTGGGCAGGCCCGGCAGACGCTGGACCTGGCGCCGATCGCCCGAAGTCCCGATGCCCCGGCGGCCAGGCGTACGACGTCGGCGGCGCTGTGGGCGACCGGCGTCGAGGCGTCGGCCAGGTCCTGCGGGTGGCCGGAGCCGGGCGGAGTGACCACCGTGTCAAGACTAGGCGCGACTCAGGTGGCTTGCGGCTGCTGGTACGGGGGCCGCAGCGGCACGCTCCACGCGATGCCGTCGAGGATGTCGGCCTCGCTGACGAGGATCTCGGACAGGCCGAGCACGTCGACGACCGTCCGCAGCACGAGGGCGCCGGCACCGATGACGTCGACCCGACCGGGGTGCATGACCGGGAGCGCGGCCCGCTGCACCCGCGTCATCCCGAGCAGCCGCGCCGTGACCTTCCGGATGTCGTCGGCCCGCAGCGTGGACAGGTGGATGCGCTCCGCGTCGTACGCAGACAGGCCCAGCGCGACCGCGGCGACAGTGGTCACCGAGCCGGCCAGTCCGACGACGGTGCGGGCCCGCCCGACGGGTACCGCCGCGCAGACCGACGCCAGGGCGCGCTCGATGTCGCCGCGGGCCGCCTGCACCTGGTCCGCGCTCGGCGGGTCGTCGGACAGATGCCGCTCGGTCAGCCGGACGCAGCCGACGTCGACCGACATCGCCGCCTCCACGGTGTCGGTGCCGAGCACGAACTCCGTCGAGCCCCCACCGATGTCCATGACCAGGAACGGGCCGTCCACCCGGTCGAGGCCGCGGGTAGCGCCGTCGAAGGACAGCGCGGCCTCGGCGTCGCCGGTGATGACCTCGGGGGTGACCGCGAGTACGTCGTGGACCAGGGCGGTGAAGTCCTCGCGGTTGCGGGCGTCGCGGGTGGCACTGGTGGCTACCAGCCGGATCGCCTCGACGCCGAGGTCACGGCAGGTCTGCGCGTACGCGACGAGGGCGACACGGACCCGCTCGAGCGCGTCGGGCGCGAGCAGGCCGGTCCGGTCGACGCCCTGGCCGAGGCGGACGATGCGCATTTCGCGGTGCACGTCGCTCTTGCCAGCGCCGTCGACGTCGGCCACGAGCAGCCGCAGCGAGTTGGTGCCGCAGTCCAGCGCGGCAACCCGCGTCATGCGGCCGGCGACGGGTCGGGCTCCACGCAGGCCCCCCGACCGGCCCAGTCGGGCAGCAGCGCCAGGGCCTCGTCTCCGAACGGGTTGACCCCGGGGCCGACGGCGAGGCTGTGCGCGACCATCACGTGCAGGCACTTGACCCGGGTCGGCATGCCCCCTTGCGCCGGCACCCCGGTGAGCACTTCGTAGGCGTTGCGCCGGTCGACGTAGTCGGCCGCCGCCGCCTCGTAGCGCGCCCGCAGCGCGTCGTCGGTGGCCAGCCGGGCAGTCATCTCGCGCATCAGCCCAGAGCTCTCCAGGGTGCCGATCGCCGACGCGAGGCGGGGGCAGGTGAGGTAGTAGAGCGTCGGGAACGGGCTGCCGTCCGCCAGCCGCGGCCGGGTCACGACCACCTGCGGGAGCCCGCAGGTGCAGCGGGACGCTACGCCCGTCATCGCACGCGGCGCTCGGCGCAGTTGCATGGCGACGGCGCGGCGGTCCGCCCGGTCGGCCTCGTTCCCCCCTGCACCGGCGTGGGACCGGTTGACCTCGCTCCCCCCTGCACCGCCGTCGGACCGGTCCGCCTCCGTCACCGCGGCAGCGCGTCGGCGGTACGCACACTCCCCCACA
>JAYVYM010000039.1:0-7151 GCA_043784245.1 Frankiales bacterium | reverse complement strand
CGTGGCCGGAGTGCTTTCACCGGGGTTGTCATGGGACCGCCGGGACGGCGTTCTTGCGGTGCTGCTGCTCGGTGCGGCCGGAGTATCGGTGGAGGCGACTCGGCGGCTCGGGGAGCCCGCCGGGACCGTGGTGAGGGACCTGCTGTCGGTGTGGTGGCTGCCGATGGCGGTGCTGCTGCCGCCGGTGTATGTGCTGCTCGCTCCGGTTCCGCTGATGGCGCTGACGCAGTGGCGGGTGCGCCCGACGCTGATCTACCGACGGGTGTTTTCCGCTGCTGCCATCGGTCTGGCGTATGCGGTGGGCTCCATCGTCTGGCATGCCACCGTCGGGGCCGGTGGTGCGCTGCCGAGTGGGTCCCGGTCGTTCAGCTGGGCCGTGACGGTCGCCATGGCCGGACTGTCCGCGACCGCACTCAACGCCGTCTTCATTGCGGTGGCGGTCAAGGCGGTAGACGCGCAGACGACCTGGCGCGACCTGCTGCTGGATGGCAACAGCGTGCGCCTGGACGCGGTGGAGACCTGTCTCGGGGTGACCGCTGCCGTCCTGATCGGCCTGTCACCAGGGCTGGTGGTGTTTGCGTTGCCACCGGTCCTGCTGCTGCAACGTGGCCTGCTGCACGCCCAGCTTCGTGCCGACGCCCGGATGGACGCCAAGACCGGGGTGCTGAACATGCCCTCATGGGAGCGGGAGGCCCAGGGCAAGCTTCTGGCGCTGCGCCGCCGTGACCAGAGCGCTGCCGTGCTGCTCATCGACATCGATCACTTCAAGGCGGTCAACGACACCTACGGCCACCTCGCGGGTGACGAGGTCCTCAAGGCCGTTGCGGGCGCGCTGCAGGGTGCTTTGCGCGACGGAGACACCCTTGGCCGGTTCGGTGGGGAGGAGTTCGTAGCGCTGCTTCCGGCCGCCAGCCCGGGGGAAGCAGCGCTGGTCGCCGAGCGGGTGCGCCGGCATGTCGCGGAGCTGGCCGTACACCTCCAGGCCGGGAGTGTGCAGGTCACCGTCTCGATCGGCGTGGCAAACGGCGGCCGCGCCGCGGGCCTGCAGGATCTGCTGGCTGCCGCTGACGACCTCATGTACCGGGCCAAGGCTGGCGGTCGCGACCAGGTGGTCTGCCCCGCGCCCACGACCTAGGGCAGAGCATCAGTCAGGGTGAAGGTGAATGGCGGCGGGCCGCGATCACCTAGGCGCGCGCCGCGAGTGCCGCCAGCACCTGCTCGTGGAGCGGCCCGTTGGTGCAGACGACGCTGCCGCCGTCGGGGGTGGCCACCCCGGCAAGGTCGCTGAAGCGCCCGCCCGCCTCCTCGACGACGGGCTGCAGGGCGGCGAGGTCCCACAGCGACACCTCGGGCTCGCAGGCGATGTCGACGGCGCCCTCCGCAACCAGCACGTGTGACCAGAAGTCGCCGAAGGCCCGGGTACGCCAGACCCGCCGTGACAGGTCGAGCAGTCCGGGCAGCCGGCCCTGCTCCTCCCAGCCGATCAGCGAGGAGTACGACAGGTGGGCGTCGGCCAGGTCGGTGACGGCGCTGACCCGCAGCCGGGCCGCGTCGGACAGGGACGCGCCCGCCCAGGCGCCCGAGCCGCGCGCGGCCCACCAGCGCCGGCCGAGCGCCGGGGCGCTGACAACCCCGATGTCGACCGAGCCCTCGATCCGTAGCGCGATGAGCGTGGCCCACACGGGCACACCGCGGACGAAGTTCTTCGTGCCGTCGACGGGGTCGACGACCCACTGGCGCGGCCCGTCACCGGTCAGCCCCTGCTCCTCGCCAACCACCGCATCGCCGGGCCGGCGGGCCGCGAGGGTGCGCCGCACCTCCGCCTCGACATCGGTGTCGGCGTCGCTGACCGGCGTCAGGTCGGGCTTGCTCGTGACGCGCAGGTCCTGGGCCCGGAAGCGGGCGAGGGTACGCAGGTCCGCAGCGTCGGCGAGCTCGTGCGCCAGCGCAAGATCGGCCGCCAGGCTCACGCCGGCCCCAGCACCAGCGAGCCGTTGTGTCCGCCGAAGCCGAAGGAGTTGCTCACCACCGGGCCGGGTTGCCAGAGCCGCGGCGACAGCACGACGTCGACCTCGAGCGCCGGGTCGACGTCGGTGGTGCCCATCGTCGGCGGCAGCTCCCGGTGGGCGAAGCTCAGCAGCACCGAGGCGGCCTCGAGCGCGCCGGCTGCGCCGAGCCCGTGCCCGGTGACGCCCTTGATGCTGGTCACCGGCACGCCGTACGCGCCGAAGACCGTCGCGATGGCCTGCGCCTCGGCGGCGTCGTTGAGCGGCGTCGACGTGCCGTGCGCGTTGACGTGCCGGATGTCGGCGGGGTCGAGCTGCGCGTCGTACAGCGCCAGGCGCATGCACTCGGCGGCGCCGCGGCCGCCGGGGGAGGGGGCGGTGGTGTGGAAGGCGTCGCAGGTCGACGCGGCGCCGAGCACCTCGCCGTGCACCGTGGCGCCGCGCGCGAGCGCCGCCTCGCGCTCCTCCAGCAGCAGCACGGCCGCGCCCTCCGCGATGCAGAAACCATCGCGGGCCACGTCGAACGGCCGGGACAACCCGCTACTGGACAGCGCGGTCATGACGATGAACGCGGCGACCGTTGTCGGCGTCATCGAGGACTCACAGCCACCCGCGAGCACGACGTCGCACCGGCTGTCGGCGACCATCCGGGCCCCGGCCGCGATCGAGTGCGTCCCGGCGGCGCAGGCCGTCGTCAGCGTCTCACTCGGGCCGCGCCAGCCCAGGCGCAGCGACACCGCCGCGGCGCCGGCGTTAGGCATCACCATCGGGATCGTGAACGGCGAGACCCGGCCGGGCCCACGGGTCGTGAGCACACCGACCTGGCGCTCCAGCGTGCCCACCCCGCCGATGCCGGTGCCGAGCTCGACGCCGGCCCGCGACGGGTCGACCTGCGGGGCGCCGCCGGCATGCTCGATCGCCATGTCGGCCGCGGCGATCGCGAACTGGGTGAACCGGTCCTGGTGACGCGCCTGTTTCGGTGACATCCACGGGGCGGGGTCGAAGTCCTCGACGCGCCGCTCCCGGCGGTCCAGGGGTGGCGTCGACAAGCCCTTCCAGAACGCGTCGAGGCCGATGCCACCGGGCGACACCACGCCGATGCCGGTCACCACGACCCGCCGGGGTGGCGGTGCGGCCCTCATGCCCGGGCGGCGAGCAGCGCCGCCAGCAGGTCCTCCACCGCACCGTAGGAGGTGGTGACCGCCCAGGCGTCCTCCGGCAACGCCACCTCGAACTCGTCCTCGATCGCCATCCCCCACTCGATCGCGGCCAGGCTGTCCAGGCCGAGGTCGTCGACGAGCTGGGCGTCCCGACGCAGCTCGGCCTCCGGCAGGCTCAGCAGCTGGCTGCTCAGCGCGCGCAGTCGGGCAGACGGGCTTGCGGGGGCGCTCACCCGCCGAGCCTAGAACCGTCTCTGCCTAGGCTCCCGGCATGGCTACTCGTACGAGCAGATCGGTCCTGGTCACCGGCGGCAACCGCGGCATCGGCCTCGCGACCGCCCGGGCGCTCGCCGAGGACGGCCACCGGGTCGCCGTGACCTACCGCAGCAGCGCCCCAGAGGGGCTGCTGGGCGTGCGCTGCGATGTGACGAGCAGCGCCGACGTCGACCGGGCCTTCGGCGAGGTCGAGGTCGCGCAGGGCGCCGTCGAGGTGCTGGTGTCCAACGCCGGTATCACCGACGACCAGCTGCTGCTGCGGATGAGCGAGGAGTCCTTCACCGGCGTGCTCGACGCCAACCTGACCGGCGCCTTTCGGGTCGCCAAGCGCGCCTCGCGGTCGATGCTGCGGGCCCGCTGGGGGCGGCTGGTGTTCGTGTCGTCGGTCGTGGCGCTGTCCGGGGCCCCGGGGCAGGCCAACTACGCCGCCAGCAAGGCCGGCCTGATCGGGTTGGCGCGGTCGCTGGCCCGTGAGCTCGGCGGCCGGGGCATCACCAGCAACGTGCTGTCGCCGGGGTTCGTCGACACCGACATGACCGCCGAGCTGACCGACGCGCGCCGCGACGAGCTGCTGACAACGATCCCGCTCGGCCGTACGGCCACCGCCGAGGAGGTCGCCGCCGTCGTGGCCTTCCTGGCCTCCGACGCATCGTCCTACGTCACCGGCGCGGTGTTGCCGGTCGACGGCGGCCTCGGGATGGGGCACTGAGGCCCGATAGGGTCCGTCGTATGGAGCGCGCGGAGGTCATGCAGGTCATGCGGGACAAGGCCGAGGAGCTGCTCGAGGTCTCCGGTGACGACCTGCAGGAGGACAAGTCCTTCGTCGACGACCTCAAGGTCGACTCGCTGTCGCTGGTGGAGTACACGATGGATCTGGAGGACGCACTCGGCGTCGAGCTGCCCGAGGAGGAGCTCACCGACCTCAAGACCATCGGGTCGTTCCTGGACCTGATCATGACCAAGCTGGACACGGCGCCGAACCACGACGGCTGACGTCAGCCGGACAGCTCGAGCAGCTTGAGTGCGGTGGCCCAGTTGCGCGTCGTCACGGTCACGCCCAGGTCTGCCGTGGCCAGCGCCTTCGTCAGGTCGGAGTCGTGCGAGGAGCCGGCGTAGGACAGGTACAGCACCCGGGGGCCGACGGCCAGCTCGTCATCGCCGTAGCGGGTGCCGAGAGCCGCGAGCCGGTCCGCGCTCGGTAGCCGTTCGAGGTAGGCCACGTGCACCTGCTTCGGCGCCGCGTCGGCGCGCTGCCGCCACGGGCACTGCGCGACGACGCCGGCCAGCTCCTGCGCGGTGAACGCGACCACGCGTAGCGCCAGCGGCAGCGCCGCCTCCACCCGCTCCGCGAGCCCGATGGGGTTGGCGGTGACGAGCGCGTTACCGCTGTTGAGGTACGTCGACACCTGCGTGCAGCCGATCGTGGTGAGGCAGCTGCGCAGGTCGGCCATCGCCAGCCGGTTGCCGCGACCGACGTTGATGCCTCGAAGTAGCACCGCGCAGCGCTCCACGCCTACCTCCTCGACGGGTGGCCGTCAGCCCGCAGCCTGCCACCCGCCAACCGCCAAGGGGGAGGTGACCCGCGACGGGGAAGCGGGCGCGGGCGGGCGCCGCGACTTAGGCTCGGTTGCGTGACAGCCGCCCCGAGTACGCACCCCGCTCAGCTTGCGGGACAGTCGCCGGTGCAGCGAGCCCGCGAGCTGGCCGACCGGCTGCTGCGGCCCGGCGCCGAGCACACCGACACCCACGGCGTCGAGCGCACGGTCGTCGACGAGCTCGGTCGCGCCGGCCTGCTCGGCCTGGCCGGGCCGCGGGGCTACGGCGGATCGCAGGCGCCTGCACCGGTGCTGCGCGAGGTCAACGAGATATTGGCCGGCGCCGACGGCTCGACCTGGTTCGTGACGACGCAGCACGCACTGCCGCTGCAGGCGTTGGCCCGCAGCGAGAACGTCGCCCTCAAGGAGCGGCACCTGCACGGGATGTGCACCGGCGCCCTGCTGGCCGGCGTCGCCGTGGCGCACCTGCGCCGGCCGGGCCCGGCCGCGGTCACGGCGACCCGCACCCCGGGAGGTTGGCAGTTCGACGGCGCCGTCGGCTGGGCTACCTCGTGGGGGCTGGCCGACCTGCTGTTGCTCGGCGGGTTGTCGACAGCGGGCGAGGTGGTGCTGGCCCTGGTCCCGGCGCGGGCGGCACCGGGCTTGTCCGCGAGCCCACCGATGCGACTGGCAGCCATGCAGGGCACCGCGACCGTTTCGCTGACGCTGGGCGGGTTGCGGGTCGGCGATGCGGACGTCGCCGAGGTCAGCCGCGCGGCGCTCTGGCTGGAGGCCGACCGGTACAAGACCGCCAATGCCACCCCGGCGGTCTTCGGGCTGCTGCAGGAGGTCGTCCGGCGGCTCGCGGGCACCGCGCAGCAGCGCTCGCACGTCGCTGGTCAGCTCGCAGCCAGGCTCGGGGAGGAGGGCGAGGAGCTGCGCCGGGACGCGTACGCCCTCGTCGACCATGTCGCGCCGGCCGAGCAGCTCGAGGACCGGCTGGCGCTGCGGGCGGCATCGCTGGAGCTGCTGATGCGGGCCGCCACCGCCCTGGTTGTCGCCAACGGCGGAGCCGCCATGAGCATCGACGCCGCGCCGCAGCGGCTCGCCCGCGAGGCGCTGTTCCACCTCGTACAGGCTCAGACAGTGCCGGTGCGCGAGGCGACGCTCGGCCTGCTGCTGGACCGCACCGCCTGAGACCCCCACCGGGGGGACGGGTTGGCCGCGCAGCACCGCGATGCACGACCCGCTGACCGGTGTGCCGAACCGCGCGCTGCTCCAGGAGCACGTGTGGCGGCCGTGCCCGGGTCCGGAGCCGGTGAGGGCTCATCGCCACGGCTGGTTGGAGTGGACAGGGTGATCGTTCCCGCCCACGATCGAGGCCGTCACCAGCGGTTCACGCAGGCTGACGGCGGCGCCGGCGAGGAGGTGGCACGTGCTCCAGCAGGTTCGTGAGTTCCCCGTGGCAGACGGGCTGTCGCCATGGGTGGGTGTCGACGACGTCGAGCTGCTTGCCGAGCAGCTGGCCGCCCTGTCTCGCTGGCACGCCCACCGGCGTACGACCGAGGAGATCGTCGAGCTGCGCGGGATGAACCGCGAGCTGCGCCTTGACCTGGGGCGCCGACAGATGGCGCGGGCTCGCCAGCACGAGGCCTTGCTGGCCCGGGTAGCCACCCAGTTCGAGACGGGGGAGCGGCTGCTGCGGCACCGGCCGCCGCGGGCTGTGCTGGTGCACCGCCGGGAGTGGCTGCGCGCGAAGGTCGCCGCCGAGCTCGCCGGTCAGGGCGTGCAGGTCGTCGCGGAGCTCGACGACGGCGCTGACGGCGTGGGTGTCACCATCGCCGAGCAGCCGGACCTGCTGCTCGTCGAGGACGCCCTGCCGACGATGAGCGGCGTCGAGGTACTCCGGGCGGTCCGCGAGTTCTCGCCCCGGACCCGGCTCGCCGCCCAGGTCGAGAGCGAGCTCGCGCTGCCGGCGCTGCTGGCCGCCGGTGCCTCGACGGTGTTCACCCGCCGCACCCCGCCGACCGACATGGCCCGGGAGCTGCTGGCCCTCGTGCACGTCTGACGACGGCTCAGCGCCGGAGCAGGTGCACCGCCATCGCGACGAACCACGTGTCGACGACGGTGAGGCCGGTCCGCTGGAGCAGTCCGGTGAGGTCCGGTAGCGCCAC
>JAYVYM010000038.1:0-3983 GCA_043784245.1 Frankiales bacterium | reverse complement strand
GGCCTGCCCGTGCGGGTCGACAACGACGCCAACCTCGGTGCGCTCGCCGAGGCCGTCTGGGGCGCCGGGCGGGGCTGCGCCGAGATGGTCTATCTCAAGGCCGCGACCGGTGTCGGCGCGGGCATCGTGCACGAGGGGCGGCTGTTCCGGGGGGCCGGCGGGACCGCGGGCGAGGTCGGCCACACCACGGTCGTCACCGGCGGCGAGCTGTGCCGCTGCGGCAACCGCGGCTGCCTGGAGATGTACGTCGGAGGCCCCGCCCTGGTGGCGCGGCTGGCCCATGTCGGCAGCACGGTCAGCGGCGTCCCCGACCTGGTCGCGCGGGCCCGCGAGGGCGACCCCGCCTGCCGCCGGGTGCTGGCTGACGTCGGTGACCAGGCGGGCCAGGCCGTCGCCAACGTCGTCAACCTGCTCAACCCCGAGCGCGTGGTGCTCGGCGGCGAGCTCGGGCTGGCCGGCGAGCTGGTCCTCGACACGCTCCGCGCCCGGGTGCTGCGCTCGGCGGTGCCGTCGGCGTCGGCGTGCGTCTCGGTGGTCCCCGGCGTCCTGGGAGACCGCGCCGAGGCGCTCGGTGCGGTGCTGCTCGTGCTGCGCGAGGACGAGCCGTTCGGCGAACGGCTGGCGGCGCGGGCCGCAGCCGCCGTCGGCGCCCTCGCCACGAGCGGGTGAGGCCGCTGCGCGTCGCGCTGGTGGGCTACGGCCTGGCCGGCCGGGTCCTGCACCGGCCGCTGCTACAGGCCGAGCCGGGTTTCGTCCTCACCCACGTGATCACCGCGGACGTCGGGCGCCGGGCCCAGGCCCTCGTCGACGTCCCGGGCGTGATCGTCCTCGACACCGCTTCGGAGCTGTGGGCCCGTGCCGGGGAGCTCGACCTGGTGGTGATCGCGGCACCGCACCCGGTGCACGCCGAGCTCGCCGCCGCCGCGCTGCAGGCTGGGCTGGCCACCGTCGTCGACAAGCCGCTGGCCGCGACCGCCGAGCAGGCCCGCCGGCTGCTGGCCCTGGCGCAGCGGCGCGGACTGGCCCTGAGCGTGTTCGCCAATCGCCGGTGGGACAGCGACACGCTGACCGCCGCGCGGCTGATCGCGGACGGCACGCTCGGGAAGGTCAGCCGGCTCGAGTCGCGGTTCACCCGGTTCCGGCCGCAGGTCGAGCAGCGCTGGCGCGAGCGGCCGGACGCCGCCGGCGGGGTGCTGCTCGACCTCGGACCCCACCTGGTCGACGCCGCGCTGCTGCTGCTCGGCCCCGTCACGCAGGTGTACGCCGAGATCGGGTTGCTCCGGCCGGGTGCGGCCGTCGACGACGACTGCTTCCTGGCGCTGACGCACGTCGGCGGCGCCCACAGTCACCTGTGGGGCTCGCTCGCCGCGCCGTGGCCCGGGCCGCGGCTGGTGCTGCAGGGCAGTCGCGCCGGCTGGAGCAAGGATGACCTCGACGGGCAGGAAGCGGCCCTGCGCGCCGGTGCTCAGGCCGGGCCGGTCGCCGAGCCACCCGGTCGGCTCGTCGATGCCGCCGGCTCCAGGCAGGTGCCGTCGCTACCGGGAGACTGGCCGGCGTACTACCGGCTGCTGCACGCGGCGCTGTCCGCCGGTGGGCCGCTGCCGGTGACCGCGCAGGACGGCGTACGCGTGCTTGAGGTGCTCGAGGCGGCGCAGCTCGCCGCCCGGGACGGGCAGGTCGTCCGGCTGATGTGAACCTGCTCAGCAGGCGTGCGAGGCGAGTACGCCGGCCCGCGCCTTGAGCCGCAGGTGCCACATCAGCAGCCCGACGCCGATCAGCGCCCCGCAGAACAGTGGGGCGCCCCACTGCAGGTACCAGTGGTGCGGCGGCGAGGCGTTGTAGACCTCCGCCCGCGGCCAGCCGATGTTGACGGCCATGACGCTGCCCCACAGCACGGCCAACGCGTTGACCGGCAGCCCCCAGCGGCCGAGCGGGAAGGCACCGCCGCCGGCCCAGGTCCCGCGCAGCCGGGCCAGCAGCATCGGCCCCGTGACCAGCAGGTATGCGATGTAGAACAGCAGCACGGCAATGCTGGTGACCACCGTGAAGACCTGCGGCTGCCGGATGTTGAGCAGCAGGATGCCGATCGCGAACAGTCCGACCACGACGGCTGGCATCGCGGGTGTGCGCGCGGTCGGTGACACGTTGGCCAGCCGGTGGCTGAAGGGCAGCACGCCGTCGCGGGCCATCGCGAAGGTGACCCGGATGGCGGCGGTGTGCACGGCCAGCGCGCAGATGCTCACCGCCGCGACGACGCAGCCGAGGAACACCCGGCCGAGCGGGCCGCCGACGACCTCGAGCAGCACCCCCTGCAGGCCGCCGGAGGCCGATGACAGGGCCGGGTCGGCGAGGTCGGGCGCACTCATCAGGCCGAACAGCAGCAGCAGACCGCCCAGCACGAACGACGCGATCAGCGCCCGCAGGATCGCGCGCGGCGCGGTCCGCCGGGCGTTGCAGGTCTCCTCCCCGAGCGAGCCTGCCGTGTCGAAGCCGTACAGCACGTATGCGGACGCCAGTGATGCGGCCAGGAAGGCGCCGGGGTAGCCGAGGGCGTGGCCGGCCGCGGTGCCCTGGGACTGCAGCACCACCTGCGGCCCGCGTACGACGTGCAGGGCCAGCACCCCGATGATGCAGACCGCAGCCGTGAGCTCGATGGCGACGCCGATGCTCGCGATCCGGCCTACCAGGCGCACCCCGAGCACGTTCGCCGTCGTGGTCAGGACGATCAGCACCGAACCGAGGACGACGGCGTTGACGGCGCCGTCGTACTGCCCGGTGCCGTCGCCGATGACCTGGAAGCCCGACCAGATCTGCGGCAGCGTGATCTGCAGTGCCAGCACGGTCGCCGCCAGGGTGACGATGGATCCGACGAGCAGCACCCAGCCGGTCAGCCAGGCGACGGTGGCCGACGCCAGCTGCTTCGCCCAGGCGTACACCGACCCGGCGAGCGGGAAGTGGCCGGCCAGCTCGGCGAAGCACAGGGCGACCAGCAGCTGGCCGGTGAACACCAGCGGCCAGGACCACAGGTAGGCGGGCCCGGCGGTGCCGTAGCCGAAGTAGAACAGCTGGAAGGTGCCGGTCAGGATCGACAGGTAGCTGACGCCTGCGGCGAAGCTGGCAAAGGTGCCGAGGGTGCGGTCGAGCTGCTGGTTGTAGCCGAACTCGCGGACGTCGTCGGCGGGCGCGAGCGTCGTGGTCATGCGGCAGTGAACACCAGGCGGGCGCGGACGCCAGACTGGGCAGGTGCTGCCTGCCGTCGGGACGCCCGGCACCGACCTGCCGGTGCGGGGCGTGCTGCCCGCGCTCGAGGCAGTGCTGCGTACCGCCGGTGTCGCCGTGCTGGTGGCCCCGCCGGGCACCGGCAAGACGACCCTGGTCCCGCTCGCGCTCGCCGGCCTGGTCGGGGGCCGAGTCGTGGTGGCGGAGCCCCGCCGGGTCGCCGCCCGGGCGGCCGCGCGGCGGATGTCGGCGCTGCTCGGGGAGCCGCCGGGCCGCAGCGTCGGCCACACCGTCCGCGGCGAGTCCACCGTCGGCGCCGCCACCCGGATCGAGGTCGTGACGACCGGCGTGCTGGTGCGGCGGCTGCAGCGCGACCCGGAGCTGGCCGGCACAGACGCGGTCGTCCTGGATGAGTGCCACGAGCGGCACCTCGACACCGAGTTGGCGCTGGCGTTCTGCATCGACGTACGCGCCGCCTTGCGCCCCGGCCTGCTGCTGCTGGCGATGTCCGCGACCGCGCAGGCGAACCGGCTCGCGCAGGCGCTCGGGGACGCCCCGGTCGTCGAGGCCGCCGGCGCGCTGCACCCGGTGCAGACGGTCTGGTGCCCGCTCATGCCGCCGGTCGCGCCGGCCTACGGGCTGCGGGTCGACCCGCGGCTGCTCGGGCACGTCGCGGGCGTCGTACGCCGGGCGTACGCGGAGACGGCCGGTGACGTCTTGGTGTTCCTGCCCGGCGCCGGCGAGGTGTCGGCGGTGGCGGCGCG
>JAYVYM010000037.1:0-10240 GCA_043784245.1 Frankiales bacterium | reverse complement strand
CCGTCGCGCGTCGCCAGGACGAGGTACGGGGCCACGCCGTAGTCCCGGATGTCCATCACCTGGGCGATGTGTTCGTCAGGCTGGAATGCCAGGACATTCGCAATATGAGCGCCGCGCGCGTCCCGGGCCGTCTCAGGCAGCTCGTGAGCCTTCGCGCGGTACACCCGTCCCTTGTTGGTGAAGAACAGGATCCAATGGTGCGTGCTGGTCACGAAGAAGTGCTCGACGATGTCGTCCTGCTTCAGCGCCGCGCCCCGTACTCCCTTACCGCCACGGCGCTGCGAGCGATACAGCTCGGTCTTCGTACGCTTGGCATAGCCGCCGCGGGTGACGGTGACGACGACGTCCTCCTGCGCGATGAAGTCTTCGGCGCTCATGTCGCCCTCGAACGGGATGATCCGGGTGCGCCGCTGGTCACCGAACTGCTGAACGGCCTCGGTCAGCTCGTCGCCGATGATCGAACGCTGGCGTACCGGGTCGGCGAGTATTGCCGTCAGATCGGAGATCTCGGCCTCCCGCTCGGCCAGCTCGTCCAGGATGCGTTGGCGCTCAAGAGCGGCAAGCCGGCGCAGCTGCATGTCCAGGATCGCGAGCGCCTGGATCTCATCGATCTCGAGCAGCGCCATCAGACCCTCACGCGCGGCGTCAGCGGAATCGGAGCCCCGGATCAGCGCGATCACGTCGTCGAGCCGGTCCAGCGCCCTGCCGTAGCCGCGCAGGATGTGCGCGCGTTCTTCGGCCTTGCGTAGCCGGTAGCGGGTCCGCCGCACGATGACGTCGACCTGGTGATCGACGTAGAACTGCACCATCTCGTCCAGCCGCAGCGTGCGCGGGACCCCGTCGACGATCGAGAGCATGTTGGCGCCGAAGGTGTACTGCAGCTGGGTGTGCTTGTAAAGGTTGTTCAGCACGACCTTGGCGACCGCGTCGCGCTTCAGGACGACAACGAGGCGCTGGCCGGTGCGCTGGCTGCCCTCGTCGCGGACGTCGGCGATGCCGTTGACCCGCCCCTCCTTGACCAGCTCCGCAATGGCCAGCGCCAAGTTGTCCGGATTTACCTGGTAGGGCAACTCGGTGGCGACCAGAATGGTGCGCCCCTTGGCGTCCTCGTCGACCTCGACCACTGCACGCATGGTGATGGAACCGCGGCCGGTGCGGTAGGCCTCCGCGATGCCCTGCCTGCCGACGATGAGCGCGCCGGTAGGGAAGTCCGGGCCCTGCACCCGCGCGAGCAGGGCGTCGAGCAGCTCCTCAGAGCTGGCCAGCGGGTGCTCCAGCGCCCAGTGCACGCCTGCCGCAACCTCGCGCAGGTTGTGCGGCGGGATGTTGGTCGCCATGCCGACGGCGATCCCCGCCGAGCCGTTGACCAGCAGGTTGGGGATACGGCTCGGCAGCACGCTGGGCTCCAGCGAGCGGCCGTCATAGTTCGAGGCGAAGTCGACGGTCTCCTGGTCGATGTCGCGCAACATCTCCATCGCCAGCTGCTGCAGTCGACATTCGGTGTAGCGCTGGGCCGCCGGCGGGTCGTTGCCGGGTGACCCGAAGTTGCCGTTGCCGTCCACCAGCGGGTAGCGCAGCGACCAGGGCTGGGCCAGCCGGACCAGGGCGTCGTAGATCGAGGCATCCCCGTGCGGGTGGTAGTTGCCCATCACATCGCCGACGACGCGAGCACACTTGAAGTAGCCCCGGTCGGGACGATATCCGCCGTCGTACATCGCGTAGAGCACCCGTCGGTGGACCGGCTTGAGCCCGTCCCGGACGTCCGGCAGCGCTCGCCCGACGATCACCGACATCGCGTAGTCGAGGTAGGAGCGCTGCATCTCGACCTCGATGCCGCGCAGCTCGACGCGGTCGCTCGGCGGCGGCGGCGGAAGGACGTCGACCATGGGGAGGCCCTCTCAGGTCACAGATACTGCTCGAAGTGGGCTGCTGGGGATTGGCTGCCCGGAGTGGGTCCTGTTCCACGTGGAACGGACTAGATGTCGAGGAAGCGGACATCCTTGGCGTTGCGCTGGATGAACTGCCGGCGGGCCTCGACGTCCTCGCCCATCAACACGGTGAACAGCTCGTCCGCCGTGGCGCCGTCGTCGAGAGTGACCTGCAGCAGGATTCGTCGAGCCGGGTCCATCGTGGTCGACCAGAGCTCGTCGGCGTTCATCTCGCCGAGACCCTTGTAGCGCTGCACGGCCTCGCCGGACTTGGGAAGCTTCTTCCCGGCTGCCTGGCCGGCTTCGATGAGACCGTCCCGTTCGCGGTCGGAGTAGGCGTACATGACGTCGCCGCCGTTCCACTTGATCTTGTAGAGCGGCGGTTGCGCGAGATAGACGTGTCCAAGCTCGACGAGTGGCCGCATGAAGCGGAACAGCAGCGTGAGCATCAGCGTGGTGATGTGCTGGCCGTCGACGTCGGCGTCGGCCATCAGCACCACCTTGTGGTACCGCAGCTTGCTGGCGTCGAACTCCTCATGGATTCCGGTGCCCAGCGCCGTAATCATCGCCTGCACCTCGTTGTTCTTCAGCACCCGGTCGATGCGGGCCTTCTCGACGTTGAGAATCTTTCCGCGGATCGGCAGGATCGCCTGGAACTTCGAGTCGCGGCAGGCTTTCGCGGACCCACCCGCCGAGTCGCCCTCCACGACGTACAACTCGGACTCGCGGGGGTCGGTCGACTGACAGTCGGCCAGCTTGCCCGGTAGCGAGGAGGACTCCAGCAGCCCCTTGCGGCGGGTGAGGTCACGCGCCTGGCGTGCCGCCAGGCGTGCCCGGGCGGCCTGCGAGGCCTTCTGCACGATCATCTTGCCCTCGGCCGGGTTGCGGTCGAACCAGTCGCGGAGCCACTCGCCGGTGGCCCGCTGGACGAACGACTTCGCCTCTGAGTTGCCCAGCTTGGTCTTGGTCTGGCCTTCGAACTGCGGGTCGGCAAGCTTCAAGCTGATGATCGCGGTGAGTCCCTCGCGGATGTCGGAGCCCTCCAGGTTGGTCTCCTTCTCCCTGAGGTGGCCCTTGCTGCGGGCCCAGTCGTTGAAGGTCTTGGTCAGCGCTGCCCGGAAGCCCTCCTCGTGCGTACCGCCCTCATGGGTGTTGATCGTGTTGGCGAAGGTGTAGACCGACTCGCTGTAGGAGTCGTTCCACTGCATGGCCACCTCGACGGTCATCCGCATACCCACGCTGGTCTCATCGGTGAAGCCGATGACACCGGGGTGCACTGGGCTCTTGCTGTGGTTCAGGTGCCGGACGTAGTCCTCGAGCCCGCCGGGATAGTGGAAGACCGCCGAGGCGGTCTCGTCGCCGCGCTCGTCCCGCAGCGTGATCGAGAGCCCCTTGTTGAGAAAGGCCATCTCCTGCAGGCGGCGGTGCAAGGTTTCGCGTGAGTACGACGTCGTCTCGGTGAAGATCGACGCATCCGCCCAGAACGTGACGATCGTGCCGGTCTGCTGGGTCGCGGCTCCCTGGTGCAGCGGCCCGGGCTCGGAGTGCAGGTAGGTCTGCGTCCAGACGTACCCGTCACGCCGGATCTCGACGTCGAGCCGGGTCGAGAGCGCGTTGACAACCGCAGCGCCCACACCGTGCAGGCCACCGGACACCGCGTAGCTCTCGCCGTCGAACTTGCCTCCGGCGTGCAACGTCGTCAGGACCACCTCGACGGCGGGTCGACCCTCCTTGGGGTGCATCCCGACGGGGATGCCGCGGCCGTTGTCCTCAACCCGGACACCGCCATCAGCCAGCAGCACCACCAGCACCGTGTCGCAGTAGCCAGCCAGCGCCTCATCGACGGCGTTGTCGACGATCTCGGTGACCAGGTGGTGCAGGCCGCGCTCGCCGGTCGAGCCGATATACATTCCAGGACGCTTGCGCACCGCCTCGAGGCCCTCGAGGACGGTGATGGAGGACGCACCATAACTGGGCTGCGGCTCGGCCATGCGGACAAGCTCCACTCTCCCGCGGCGCCGCGGGCGGTCTGCTCCGGGCGCGGGTGTCAGGCAACCGGACGGCGGCACTCCCGCACGGGTGCTTCACCCAGTGTACTGCGTGCAGAAGCGCGACCGGCCCGATAAGGCCCCAGGACGGCCGTGTGGCGCGTCGACCCCACCCGGCGTGGTCCCCCACGGCCAGCAGGAGACACCGGTCCCAAAGCCGATCAGCCGTAGGTGTCCCGCGGACCCCGACCCCGGACGCGGCGGGGTCCGCGCCGCCAGTCCGGCTGCGCCGGGCCACGCACGACGACGCGCGTCACAATGCCCGGCCCGACCGACGCGGTCAGCCGGGCAACCAGGGTGCGGGCCAGCAGCCTGAGCTGAGTCGCCCACGCGGACGACTCGGCCACCAGGACCAGCTCACCGTCGAGCAGCGAGGCGGGCTGGCAGTGCTCGGCGATCTCGACTCCGACGAGGGAGTCCCACTCGGCGACGACGCGGGCCGCGCTCGTGGTGTTCTCCCACCCCCGCTCGGTGACCAGCCGCGCAATGGCCGCGCCGAACCGCACCGGGTCGCGGGCGTCACCGACGGGACCTGAGCGGAGCGCAACCGCACGACTGCGGCCACCGCGGGGCGCGAGGCCACGCTCCTTCGCGCGCGTCTTGGCCTGCGCGAGCGCCGCTCGGGCAAGGTCGGGACCGGATGGCGGCGCGGCCCCGACGGCCTGCGGCGCGGGCAGGTCCGGTGTATCGACCGCAGCGCCGATGACGGCGGGCGGGAGACCGGTCGCAGGTACGGCACCGGGGTCCTCAGCGGACACGGGTGGCCACCCCGTTGTCGATGTCGTAGCGCCCGCCGAGGAGCTGCTCCGGCACGTCAGCGGCGACGGCAGCCGTCACCAGCACCTGTTCGGCGTCGCTGACCAGGGACGCGAGCCGCTCTCGACGCCCGACGTCGAGCTCGGCGAAGACGTCGTCGAGCACCAGTACCGGTTCGCCGTCACCCTCGGCCGTGCCGGTCTCCCCACGCAGCAGCGAGTAGCTCGCCAGCCGCAGGGCCAGCGCGAACGACCAGCACTCTCCGTGGGAGGCATACCCGCGCACCGGGAGCTCGCCGAGGCCGAGCACCAGGTCGTCGCGGTGCGGTCCGACCAGCGATACCCCGCGGTCGACCTCCTGCGGGCGCAGCCGCTCGAGCTCAGCCAGCAACGCCTGCGCCAGCACCTCCCGCTCACCCCGTTCGGGCAGCACCTCGGGCAGCAGCTCGGGCATGGCGGCGCCGAGCGAGCAGCGGTAGACCAGCGACGGCTCCCCGGGGCCGCCGGCCACCTCGGCGTACGCCTTGTGGACATGCGGGGACAGTGCCTGGACCAGCGCCAAGCGGCCGGCGAGCAGCTCGGCACCGGAGCGGGCCAGGTGCGCGTCCCAGACATCGAGCGTGCGCATGTCGCCGGCTCCCGAACGTCGCGCGAGGAAGGCCGTCTTGAGCAGGGCGTTCCGCTGTTTGAGCACCCGGTCGTAGTCGCTGCGGACGCCGGCGAAACGGGGGGCCCGCAACACCAGCAGGTCATCGAGGAACCGCCTGCGCTCGGCCGGGTCGCCGCGCACCAGCGCGAGGTCCTCGGGGGCGAACAGGACGGTGCGCAGCAGTCCCAGCACCTCTCGGGCGCGCGGGACGGGGGCGCGGTTGACCCGGGCCCGGTTGGCGCGACCGGGGTTGAGCTCGATCTCGATGAGCGTGCTGCGGGCGGCCCGCTCGACGCGGGCACGCACCACCGCGCGCTCGGCCCCGGCCCGCACCATCGGCGCGTCGACGGCTACCCGGTGCGAGCCCAGCGTCGCGACGTAGCCCAGGGCCTCGACGATGTTGGTCTTGCCCTGGCCGTTCGGCCCGACCAGAGCCGTCGGTCCTGGGCCGAGCTCCAGCTCGAGCGCAGGCCAGGACCGGAAGTCGGACAGCGACAGGGCAGAGACGCGCATATCAGCCGGGCGGCGTGCCGGGGGTACCGCGCTGGGCGCTCTGGCTGGGGTCGGCCGGCTCCCCGGTGTCGGCGCCCGAGGCGTCGGCGCCCCTCTCGACCGAGCCGGCCACAGCGGTGACAGCGTGCCCGCCGAACTGGTTGCGCAGCGCCGCCACGACCTTCATCGCCGGGGAGTCGTCCTGGCGGGAGGCGAACCTGGCGTACAGCGCCGCCGTGATGACCGGCAGCGGGACGGCGTGGTCGATGGCGGCCTGCACCGTCCAGCGCCCCTCGCCGGAGTCCTGCGCATAGCCGCGCAGCTGCTCCAGGTGGGCATCCTGGGTGAGCGCGTTGACCATCAGGTCGAGCAGCCAGGACCGGATCACCGTGCCCTTCTGCCAGCTGGCGATGACCGCGGGCACGTCGGTGACCACGTCGGTGGCCTCCAGCAGCTCCCAGCCTTCGGCGTAGGCCTGCATCAGGCCGTACTCGATGCCGTTGTGGACCATCTTCGCGAAGTGCCCGGCACCGACCTCGCCGGCATGCACGAAACCGCTGTCGCCCTCGGGCTTCAGGGCGTCGAAGAAGGGCTGGACCTTGGCGATCTCGGCCGCGCCGCCACCGACCATCAGCGCGTAGCCCTCCGTCAAGCCCCACACGCCGCCCGACACCCCCGCGTCGACGAAGCCGATGCCCTTGGGCTCGAGATCGGCGCTGTGCCGCTGGTCGTCGGTGTACCGCGAGTTGCCGCCGTCAACGATCACGTCACCCGGCTCGAGCAGGCCGCCCAGAGTGTCGACCGTGTCGTAGGTCGGCTGGCCGGCCGGGACCATCACCCAGACCACCCGCGGTGGCTCGAGCGCGGCGACCAGCGCAGGCAGGTCATCGACATCGCGGACACCCGGGTCCCGGTCGTAGCCGACGACCTCGTGACCTGCCCGGCGGAGCCGCTCGGCCATGTTGCCGCCCATCCGACCGAGCCCGATCATCCCCAGCTTCGCCACACAGACCTCCCGATCGAGTCCTCGCCGCGGTGTCCGGCGACCCTGTCAGCCTGCCAGGTGCCTGCCGCACCACCACTACCCGTCAGCCGGACAGACGTACCGGCATCAGCAGGTAGCGGTAGTCGGCCTCGCCCGCAATCGCGTCGGGCTGCCGCTTGCCGGTGAGCACCGCCGGGCGGGTCGGGCCGTTGAACGACAGCGTCGTGGCGTCGGAGTCGACGGCCGACAGCCCGTCGAGCAGGAAGACCGGGTTGAAGGCGATCTGCATCGCCTCGCCCTCCCATGAGCACGCCACCTGCTCGGAGGCCTGTGCCTGGTCGCTTCCACCGGCCTCGAGCACCAGGCCGGCAGCGCTGAAACCGAGCCGTACCGGGGTGTTGCGCTCCGCCACGAGGGCGACCCGCTTGACGGCCTCGACGAAGGGCGCCGTCGGCACCTCGGCGACTGCCGAGCTGTCACTGGGCAGCAGGGACCGGTACTTGGGGAACTCCCCCTCGAGCAGTCGCGATGTCGTACGGCGGCCGGCGCCCTCGAAACCGACCATCCCCTCGCCAGCGTTGCCGGTGGCCAGGGCGACGGTGACCTCCGGCCCTGCGGTCAGTGCCTTCGCGACGTCGGCGAGGGTGCGCGCCGGGACCAGCGCGGTCGTCGACAGCCCAGGCGTCGCCGGCCGCCAGGACAGCGTGCGTACGGCCAGGCGATAGCGGTCGGTAGCGGCCAGGGTGAGCGTCTCACCGTCGATCTCGATCCGGACCCCGGTGAGGACCGGCAACGTGTCGTCACGCCCGGCAGCCAGTGCCACCTGCTGCACCGCCGCAGCGAAGACATCACTTTCCAGTGTGCCGGCCGTTGCCGGCATGTCCGGCAGGGACGGGTAGTCGTCCACCTGCATGGTCGGCAGCGTGAAGCGGGCTGCTCCGCAGGTGAGCACGACACGTCCGCCGTCTAGGCGGAGTTCGACCGGAGCAGCTGGCAGCGCACGCACAATCTCCGACAGCAGGCGTCCCGGCACCAGGACCCGGCCACTGTCGCTGGTCTGTGCTGAGACCGTGACGCGCGAGCTGACCTCGTAGTCGAAGCCCGAGATCGACAACCCCTCGTCGCTGGCCTCGAGCAGCAGCCCCAGCAGCACCTGCATCGGCGGCCTGGCCGGTAGGGAACGGGCTGTCCAGACCACGGCATCAGCGAGCGCGTCGCGCTCGACCCTTAAGTGCATGCGGATGCCTTCCGAAGGTGTCTCCCGACGGACCGGGACGCAAGCGGCACCCTAGTCAGGGCGCGCTTGCCCACAGGGAGCCGGTCAGCGGTCACGGTGTGCGGAGTTTTCAAGGGAGATGATTCGTCGTAGTCGTCGGGACGTGCAGCCCTGTGGAGGAAGCGCCGCGGTGCAGGTCGCGGAGCGTCGTGACCTGTGCGGAGGCTGTGGAGCGGCACCCGTGCGGTCAGTGGACGACGGTGGACAGCCGGGTTGCAGTCGTGCTGCGTCCACCGGTGGTCCCCGGCACCAGGCACGTTGTCCACAGAGTTTTCCCCAGGCTGTGGGGACAGAGCGTGACGGCTGTCACGCAACGTCGCGAAAGGATCGTGTTCACGCACGCGACCGCGACTTGATCCGCTGCGTCAACTCCGACACCTGGTTGTACGTTGCCCGTCGTTCGTTCATCAGGCCGCTGATCTTGCGGTTGGCGTGAATGACGGTCGTGTGGTCCCGTCCACCGAACATCGCGCCGATCTTGGGCAGCGACAGATCGGTGAGTTCGCGGCACAGGTACATCGCGATCTGCCGGCCGGCGACCAGGACCCGCGATCGGGACGACCCGCAGAGATCCTCCATCGTCAACCCGAAGTACTCCGCCGTGGCTGCCATGATCGTGGGGCCGGTGATCTCCCCGCCACCGGCGGTGGGTATCAGGTCCTTCAGCACGATCTCGGCGAGGGCGAGGTCGACGATCTGGCGGTTGAGGCTGGCGAAAGCGGTGACCCGGATCAACGCGCCCTCGAGCTCCCGGATGTTCGTCGCTATCTTGCTGGCGATGAACTCGAGCACCTCGGGTGGCGCCATCAGCCGATCCTGCTGCGCCTTCTTGCGCAGGATGGCGATCCGGGTCTCGAGGTCGGGCGGCTGGACGTCGGTGATCAGCCCCCACTCGAACCGGGTGCGCAGGCGATCTTCAAGCGTCGACAGCGCCTTGGGTGGCCGGTCGGAGCTGATGACGATCTGCTTGCTGGCGTTGTGCAGGGTGTTGAAGGTGTGGAAGAACTCCTCCTGGGTGCGCTCTTTGTTCTCCAGGAATTGGATGTCGTCGACGAGCAGGATGTCGACGTCGCGGTAACGGCGCTGGAAGGCCTGCGCCTTATCGTCCCGCAAGCTGTTGATGAAATCGTTGGTGAACTCCTCGGTGCTGACGTAACGCACCCGGGCGCCGGCGAACAGGTGCACGCCGTAGTGCCCGATCGCGTGCAGCAGGTGCGTCTTGCCGAGCCCGCTCTCGCCATAGATGAACAGCGGGTTGTAGGCCTTGGCCGGGGCTTCGGCGACCGCGACGGCGGCCGCGTGCGCAAAACGGTTGCTGGCACCGATGACGAAGGTCTCGAACGTGTACTTCGGGTTCAGCCGGGCCGGCTCCGCCTCGCCGCTGCGCCCCCGGACGGCGGCCCGGGCGGTGCCGGGCAGCGCCCGGACGTTGTCCGGCGCCTCGCGGTCATCGGGCACCGCTTCCCGGCTGTAACCGCCGGTGTCGGGCCGACCCGTGTCGCCGTACGGCGGATCCTGCTCGGGCGCGGGCCGCACCGTGATGGCCACCCGGATGTCACGTCCGTAGGCCGCCGATAGCGCGCTGGCGATGAGCGGCCGCAGTCGACTGTCGAGCACGTCCTTCGCGAACTCGTTGGGAGCGGCCAGCAACGCGGTGTCCTCCACCAGGCCGAGCGGCCGCGTCAGGCCAACCCAGGCGCGGTGCTGAGGTGACAGCGCATCCTCTCTGAGGCCGTCGACCGCCTTCGCCCAGACCGTCTCGAGCTCAGGACCCCAGGACCCCGTGTCGACCGGGCCGGCGACCGCGTCTGGTTGATCGGGAGGGGGAGTGCCGGTATCAGACACGCAGATCCTTTTCGTCACGAGAGGTACAGGGCTGGCTGGCCCGGGTGCGGACCTTCGCCGAAAGCGCCCGGCGGACGCAGCGCCCGGTCACACAGTCATCCACACCGATGTCCACAGTCTGTGGACACGGGGCCCTGGTGCCCGGGGCCGGAGGATCAAGGAGGCCGGTTGGTTCCGCCCGATGTCACATGCAGTCGTCAGACCATTGCACATCGTGGTGATGGGGACGGATATCACCGTCCATGCACCCCCTTGCGCGAGA
>JAYVYM010000036.1:0-3429 GCA_043784245.1 Frankiales bacterium | reverse complement strand
AGGCCCGCCTCGTCCGGAACAAGCGGCTCGGCGATGCCTGCCACAGCCCTAGGTGGCTGGTGCTGAACGGCTATCCTGGGCTGTTGCTGGCGCGAGGGTCGGGGCTGCAGTCCCGTTCCGGGGCGGGCCTGATCAGCCGCTGGGTCTCTTTGATGATCTGAGAATGAATGTTCCTGCTCGGCGTGGTGGGGCCGTGTAGGCGGCGTGTCCGCGCTCTGCCTGGGCTCCCCGTCCCTTTCCCTTTCTCAGGCGCTGACCGCTGTCCAGTTTCCTGGCCCGGTGCTGACGAGGTTGAGCATGGCGAGCCGGGCGAGGTTGACGGCAGCAGCGAGTAGCGAGAAGTCCGCGGCGATCTTGGTTTTGCCGCGGACCCGAGCCCGCCGACCGCCGTGCCGGCGCCGCATCAGATGACCGATCTTGCGTTCCACTTTCGAGCGGGTCGCCCGGTAGTCCGCCCGCCAGGCCGGGTCGCGCTGCGCGGTACGGGCCCGGGTCAGCCGCTCCTCGTGCGGGCCGATGCTGATGGTCCTGCCGGCCTTGGCGTCGGTGCACTGCGCCGCGAGCGGGCAGCTGGCGCAGGCAGCTCCGAAGTAGGCCGTACCCCCGCCGGAGTCGGCTGGCCGGATCGTGGCGGTGACCCCCGCCGGGCAGCGCACCGTCCGGGCCGCCACGTCGACGGCGAACTTGTCTTTGCCGAACCGCCCGGCCGGCGCCGGCGGCGGCTGCACCTTGCAGCTAATCTTCGCTCCCGCTTCCTCCAGCGTCTGGAGCAGCTGTCCGGCGCCGTAGGCCGAGTCGCCATAGACCGCCAACGGCTCGATCTGACCCAGGCCGCCCCCGGTGCCGCCGGCGGGCTCGGCCGCACCGGCGGGCTCGGCGGCGGCGGGCAGGTCGTCGGTGAGCAACGCGGTGGCGGCTGTGGCGTCACCGACGTTGCCGGCGGTGACGGCCGTCGCGGTGATGATCTCGCTGTCCGGGTCGATCCCGACATGGCCCTTGTAGCCGTCGAAGCCGTGCGCGGAGCTCTTACGGCCGTGCCGGGCCTGCGCATCGACGGTGCTGATCACCCGGTCCGGGGCGACCCTGCGGGCGATCAGGAACACCTCGCCGGGCGTCTCGGCCAGGTCCTGCCCCAGCACCGTCGCGAGCAACTCCCGGCGCGGGCGACCGGCTCGGCCAGCTGCCGGCCCGACAGCACCCCCAGACAGCCATGGCCGTCGACCGCGAGCGCATCGACCAGCGCCAGCCGGGCCGCCGGGTCGTCGTAGTCACAACCCGGCTTGCCGGCGTCGTCGTCGCGTTCCAGCACCGACCGCAACACCCCGGCCAGCTCGGTGTCGGCAACCCGCAGCAGAGCGCGGATGGCCGACCGGATCAGCGTGACGGTGTCCATCGTGGCGACCGCGTCGTAGATCGGGGTGGAGTCCAGCACCCGGCGGCGCCCAACCAGCCCGGCCTGCCTGGCGGCCGTTAGCGTCACCTGGAAGATCCGATCCGGCGCCTTCGACGCTGCCAGCCGGGCCCGCATGTCCACCAGCACGGTGTGCACGAACCCCGGGCAGTCAAAGTCCAAGCCGCCCGCGGCGTACTTGAACCGGGCGTCGACGGAGAACCGGTCGACCGCCTCCCGGTCCGACAGACCCTCGATGCGCTGCAGCACCATCACCATCACCACCGCCACGATCATCGGCGGGACACTGCGCCGCCCGACATCGGTGAACAAGTCCGTGAACATCTCATCCGGGAACAGCGCGAAGCACTCCCGGTGCAGCACCCCGTAGATCGAGTCCTCAGCGACCCGCCCCTGGCAGTAGTTCGCCGTCGTCCGCCACACATCAGCCTGCCGCGGCGCCGTCCCCAACGTCATCGCTCAACCTCGGTCACCCGCACATCATCCCAAACGATCATGAGCAGGACGTGGACCGCCACGCGGCGAAAGACACCAAGCTCCCAGCGACCGCTGGAGTCTCAAGCTAGAACGTCTCCGGACACGCCAGGGCGGTTCAGGGCGGCAACGTCCTCGCCGTGTCGGGGCTGGACCAGTTCGGCGTCGTCTCTCCCGGCGACAACGAGATGTACGAGCCGTCGGTGCGTGGCTGGAACGACCGCCCGCAACTGTTTCGCTACTTCCCGACCTACCCGTCCCTGCTGCGCGCCGCCGACCAGCGGCTGCTCTATTCCGGCAGCAACTCCGGCTACGGCTCCGCGACCGAGGGACGACAGCCCGCTCTGTGGAACCTGACCAACAACACCTTCGCGCCGGTCCCGGGGCTGCGGGACGCCGACCAGACCGAGACCAGCACCTCGGTCCTGTTGGCGCCGGCGCAGGCCCAGAAGGTGCTCATCGCCGGCGGCGGCGGAGTCGGCCACTCCGACCGATCAACGGCCCGGGTCGACGTGGTCAACGTGACCGCGCCCTTGCCGTCGTACACCCCGGCGCCCGATTGGCAGGGCCCGGCTCGGTACGTCAGCAGCGTCCTGCTGCCCGATGACACCGCACTGCTGACCGGCGGATCCTCGGGTTACCGGGCGAAGCACCTGTCGTACCGCAAGGACGCCAGCCTCTACAACCCGGCTACCGGAGTCATGGCCGAGGCCGCCCCGCCGCACATCGGCCGGACCTACCACTCCGAGGCGCTGCTGCTGCCGGACGGCCGGGTGCTGACCATGGGCGGTGACCCCAACTCCGCCGACACGGCCGACAAGACGCCGGGCACCTTCGAACAGCGGTTCGAAATCGACACCCCGCCCTCCCTGGAGCGGGGCCTGGCCCGGCCCGCGGTTGCCGACGCCCCAGCCGCCGTGCAGAGAGGGACGACGTTCCACGTCCACGCGACCGCGCCGGACGGCAGCACCATCACCAAGGCCCGGCTGCTGCGGCCCAGCGCCGTCACCCACCAGACCGACGGAGAGCAGCGGTCGGTCGCCCTGGACATCACCCTCCAGGAGCACGTTCTCGACCTGTCCCTGGACCCCCGCGAGAGCATCACCCCGTCCGGCTGGTACATGCTGTTCCTCATGGACGACAGGGGAACCCCGAGCATCGGACGTTGGATCCAGGTGCTGTGAGCTGGGCACGCCAAAGGGCGCGGCGACGCGTTCCGGCGGTGATAGCGGCCACCTGCCTGGCGCTTCTCCTCGGCTGCGGCCGCGGCGCCGGCCCGCCGACGGATGCCGCTGACCGGAGCCGGCTGGCCGGGCAGGCCCTGTACATCGACGACGAGAGCCACCCGGCGCAGCAGGCGGCGCTGCTGCGCCAGGCCGGCGACGAGGCAGGTGCGACCCGGCTGACGGAGCGGATCGCCCGCCGGCCCATCGCCCGCTGGTTCGCCGGGCAGCAGACCAACCCGTTCCCGGAGGCGCATGCCGTGAGCACGGCAGCGGCGGACAAGCGACAGGTGCCGGTCCTGGTGGTGTACGACCTACCGG
>JAYVYM010000035.1:0-6252 GCA_043784245.1 Frankiales bacterium | reverse complement strand
CGACGACCGGGCCGAGCAGCTGGGACAGGCGGGGGACGGCCGCGACCATGAAGGCCTCCTGCCTGTGTGGTTGTGCGTGCCTGGTGGGTGTGCCTGTGTGGCGCCGAGCGTACCGGGGCGCTGTGGTTGCCTGAACCGGTGGACACGCTCGGGCCGAGCCGCCGGGCGGTCCTGCTCACCGGGCTCGTCGTGCCGCTGGCGGCCTGCACGCGCGCTGCCGCTCCGGCGCCGCGGCCGGTCGAACCGGACGTCGCATTGCGGTCCGCGGCGGCGGGCCGCGAGGTGGCGCTGCTGTCGGCGTACGACCGGGCTCTGGCCACCGCCTCGGCGGCCCGGGCGCCCGGCCTCGCCGCGCTGCGCGGCGAGCACGCAGACCACCTGACAGCGCTCAGCGGCGGCTCGCCTGGCCCGGATGCGAGCGCCGCTGCGTCGGCTGCGCCGTCGCCGACCATGGCCGATCTGCTCGCTGCCGAGGCGGCCGCCCAGACCGCCCACGGCGCGGCGGTGTCGGCGGCCTCCCGCGCCCTCGCCGGCGTGCTCGCGACACTGTCAGCAGCCGAGGCCGCCCACGCGGTGGCCCTGTCGGCCCTCCCGGCGCCATGACCGGTCCTGCCGGCCTGCGGAGCTTGGGACGCGGGACGCGGCCGTGAGCGAGGAGGTGGAGCTGCTGCAGACGCTGCTGGCCGCCGAGCATGCGGCCGTCTACGGGTACGGGGTGCTCGGCGCCCGGCTGGCCGACGCCGGGCGCGAGCTGGCCCAGCAGGCCGACGACGCGCACCGCGCTCGGCGGGACGGCCTCGCCGTGCTGCTCCGGGCCCGCGCGGCGCGGGTGCCACCGACCCTGGCGGCGTACGACGTCGCGGTGGCGGGCGCCCCAGAGGCGCTTGCGCTGGCCGTCCGCCTGGAGGAAGGCCTCGGGGTGCGCTGGCGCGATCTCGTCGGCGGCACCGACGACCCGGCGCTGCGCATTCTGGGGCTCAGCGGGCTCACCGAGACGGCCGTCCGCGCCGCACGGTGGCGCCTTGCCGGCGGGCTGCGACCGGGGACGGTGGCGCTGCCCGGCGTCGCCCGGACGGACTAGTCCGCCTGGGCCATCGAGCGACTGCGGGCCTGCCCCGAGGACAGGGACATGTCCACCGCAGCCTGCTCCCCCGCCCCCCGCCCCTCGTCGGACCGCGCGCTGCAGCGCTGGCTCGACCCGACCGAGCTCGAGCGCCGCCTCGAGGCCTACCTGCTGATCGCGCGCAAGGTCAACATCTAGCGCCACGCGTCCACGACGTCGAGCAGGCCGGCCAGCCCGGTCAGCGTGGCGTCCGGAACGACGTCGAACTGCTCTACCGGCCGCCCGCTCAAAAGGACGGCCCGTAAGCCGGATCGCTGCGCGCCCCACACGTCGTCCCGCGGCCGGTCACCGACGAATACCGCCTCATCGGCACGTACGCCGACCGCGTCGAGCAGTGCACCGAACGCCGCAGGGTGCGGCTTCATGTGCGAAAGCTCGCAGGTGTAGAGCCGCACGTCGAGCAGCTCGAGCAGCCCCGCCTCGTCGAGCCAGCGCTCGTGCAGCGCCCTCGGCCAGTGCGTGTTGGACAGCAGCCCGGTGCGCAGCCCCCGGTCCCGGAGCCCCCTGAGCACACCTGCGGCGGCAGGGTCGTGCGCAACGGTCGCCTCCCATGCGTCGTGGTAGGCCAGCAGCGCCCCGGCGACGTCGAGATGGGTCTGTGCGGCGACCGATCGCACCAGTTCCTCGGTCGTGCCGCTCGTGTTCCCGTGCTCGGTGCTCACGGCCCACCAGCGCTGCTCGGCGAGAAGCAGGGCCTGCGCGACGGGCTCCGGGTCGCCCGGCGACAGCACCAGCGCCGCCGCCCGCCACATCTCGAGCAGGTCGACCTCGCGGTGCTCCGACAGCGTGCCGCCCCAGTCGAACAGCACCGCTCGCACGGTCATCGGCGCACGGTCATCGGCGCACGGTCATGCGCGGGCACGGTCATGCGCGGGCGATGTCGGCGACGACGGCAGCGGTCAGCCGCAGCAGGTCGGCGGGCGCCAGCTCGACCGACAGCCCTCTGCGGCCGGCCGACACCAGGACGGTGGCGTACAGCTCGGCGCTCTCGTCGACGGCCGTCCGTAACGCTGCCCGCTGGCCGAGCGGGCTGATGCCGCCGACCACGTAGCCGCAGGACCGTTCGGCGCGGGCCGGCTCGGCCATCTCGGCCCGCTTACCGCCCAGCGCTGTTGCCAGCCCCTTCAGGTCCAGGAAACCGGCCACCGGCACCACCGCACAGACCAGCTCGCCGTCGAGATCGGCGAGCAGCGTCTTGAGCATCCGCTCCGGCTCGACCCCGAGAGCCCGGGCGCCCGCCTCGCCGTACGGCCCGCCCGGCGTGCTGTCGTACGCATGGACGGTGTGGGCGACGCCCGCGCGCTCCAGCAGGCGCAGCGCGGGTGTGCTGCCCGTCAGTCGACTGCGGGTCGGCCCGCACGCACCTCGTCCGCGACCGCCAGCACCGCCTCCTCGACCGCGACCACCCGGCTGGTGTCGGCCCGCCGGTCACGCAGCTCGACGAGCCCGTCGGCGAGGGACTTGCCGACGACCAGCACACTGGGGACGCCCAGGAGCTCGGCGTCCTTGAAGGCCACCCCTGGCGAGCCGCCACGGTCGTCGAGCAGCACCGCGAGCCCCTGGGCTTCCAGCTCGTGGGCCAGCCGCTCGGCGACCTGGCTCTGCTCGCCCTTGCCCACGGCGACGACGTGCACGTCGGCGGGGGCGACACCGCGCGGCCACACCAGCCCCTTCTCGTCATGGGACTGCTCGGCTATCGCGGCGACCGCCCGCGAGACCCCGATGCCGTACGAGCCCATCGTCACGCGCACCGGCTTGCCCTCGCGGCCAAGGACGTCGAGCCCGAAGGCGTCGGCGTACTTGCGGCCGAGCTGGAAGATGTGGCCGATCTCGATGCCGCGCCCGATGGTCAGCGGCGATCCGCAGCGTGGGCACAGGTCCCCCTCGCGCACCTCTGCCGCGGGTAGCACGCCCGACGGCTCGAAGTCACGGCCCAGCACGACGTTCAGCGCGTGCCGGCCGGCCTGGTTGGCGCCGGTCACCCACGACGAGCCGCGCACGACCAGCGGGTCGACGACGTACCGCAGCCCCGCCGGGAGGCCTTGCGGCCCGATGTAGCCCTTGACCAGGGCGGGGACAGCGTCGACGTCGGCGGGCAGCACCTCGGCGGACCCGACGTTGGCTTCGAGGCGCTTCATGTCGATCTCGCGGTCACCGGGCACCCCGATCACCAGCAGCTCGGTGCGAGCGTCCGGATACCGCAGCGTGACAACGACATTCTTCAGCGTCTGCGATGCCTCGATGTCGTGACCGAGCCCGCGTACGACATCGACCAGCGTCGCGATGGTCGGGGTGTCGGGGGTGTCGATCACCTGCATCGCAGGCTGCTCGGACGGGTCGGTCGCTGCCGGTCCGCGTACCTCGACAGCCTCGGTGTTGGCCGCGTAGTCACACGACGTGCACGACACGAAGGTATCCTCCCCGGTCGGCGCCGGCGCCAGGAACTCCTCGGACGCGCTGCCCCCCATCGCCCCGCTGACGGCCGCGACGATGCGGTAGTCCAGGCCGAGCCGCTGGAAGATCCGCTGGTAGGCGACCCGGTGGGCGTCGTAGGCGACCTGCAGGCCCTCGTCGGAGACGTCGAAGGAGTAGCTGTCCTTCATGAGGAACTCGCGGCCGCGCAGCACGCCGGCGCGCGGCCGGGCCTCGTCGCGGTACTTGTTCTGCACCTGGTAGAGCACCAGCGGCAGGTCCTTGTAGGAGCTGCACTGGCTCTTGACCAGCGTCGTGAACATCTCCTCGTGCGTCGGCGCGAGCAGGTACTCGTTACCCCTGCGGTCCTTCAGCCGGAACAGCAGGTCGCCGTACTCGGTCCAGCGCCCGGAGGTCTCGTAGTGCTCCCGGGGCAGCAGCGCGGGGAACAGCACCTCCTGGGCGCCGATCCGGTCCATCTCCTCGCGGACGACGGCGGCGACCCGGTTGAGCACCTTGAGCCCGAGCGGCAGCCAGCTGTAGATGCCGGGCGCCACCCGGCGGACGTAGCCGGCCCGCACCAGCAGGCGGTGGCTCGGGACCTCCGCGTCCACCGGGTCCTCACGCAGGGTGCGCAGGAACAGCGTGGACATCCGGAGCACGGGCTCTCCTCGAGTGGACGGGTCCGCCGAGCCTAGCCAGCAGCGCAGGTCCTTTCGTACGCTCGCAGGCGTGGACCGACCTGGAGCCCCCGACGACGACGGGACGCAGTACGTCGGCGGGCTCCCGCGCGCCGACCTGGTCGACCGGCTGGTCACGCCGCGCTGGTACCACCCGGTGAGCGGCGCGGCGCTGGCGGTGCTCGTCGCAGCGTTCGCCACCCGCACGTTCGCCGTCGTGGGCATGGCCGGCGTGCTGTACACCGTCACCTTGTTCGTGCTGCCGCGTGCCTACCGGCGGGTCGTCGGTGTCTGGGTGGTCGGCGCTTCGCCGGAGGGCGCCCGGCGGGTCGGCAGGTCGCTGGCCCGGACCTGCACGGCCACTGTGCTGGTGGGCCTGCTGTCGCTGGCGAGCCCCGTCCTGCGGCTGCTCGCGGTCGTCGCCGCGGTGGTGGCGTACGTCGCCGTGCAGGTGCTGGGGAGGCGCTTCGACGAGGCGCTGCGCGAAGGGCTGCGGCACGACCCGGAGGTCGGCTTCAAGATCGAGGAGCGGGTCCCCGAGGACTGAGCCGCTAGCGTCGCGACCGTGCTGGTGCTGCTCCCGCCGTCGGAGGGCAAGGCGACCGGCGGCACCGGCCGGCCACTGGACCTCGGCAGCCTGTCGCGCGCCGCCCTGACGCCGGTGCGGGCCCGCCTCATCGACGCGCTGCTGGCCGCCGCCGCATCGGATCCCGCCGGGCTGCGGGCCGCCCTGGGTTGCTCGGCCTCGCAGGTGGCGGATGACACCGCCCTGCTCAGCTCGCCGACGCTGCCCGCCCTCGCCCGCTACACCGGCGTCGTCTACGACAACCTGGGCTGGGCGACGATGACCGGGCCGGCGCGACGGCGGGCGGACGCCTCGCTGCTCGTGGCCAGCGCGCTGTTCGGGCTCCTGTCACCACGCGACCGGGTGCCGGCCTACCGGCTGTCCGCTGGGACGTCGCTGCCCGGCGTCGGCCCGCTGGCCGCGCTCTGGCGACCCGTCCTCGAGCCCGAGCTGGCGGCCGCCCGTGGGCTCGTCGTCGACCTGCGCTCCGGGGCGTACGCCGCCCTTGCCCGGGTCCCGTCGGCGGTGCAGGTGCGGGTGCTGCGGGACAGCGCCGGCCGGCGCACGACCGTCAGCCACGACAACAAGTGGACGAAGGGCCGGCTGGCCCGGGCGCTCTGCGAGCACGGCGCCCGGACGGCCCGCGACGTCGCCGAGGTCGCCCGTGAGCTCTGCGACGACGTCGAGGTCGACGGCCTGCGAGTCGACCTGGTGCTGCACGGACTGGCGAGCGCCCGGGGCGGCTGAGCTCCAGTGCGCCACGGACCGGGGCCGGTCAGACCTTGTGCGGGTACAGCGAGTACGTCGGGAAGTTCCCGTAGATCATGCCCTCGCCCTCGGTGACGGCCTGAACGAGCAGGTCGCCGCCGACGAAGGCGCCTTTCCACGAGGCCCCCTTGCCACCGAAGACCTCATCGCGGTCGCCTCGGCTGCGCGGCTTGTTGATCCCGACCTTGAAGGACTGCAGCTGCTCGCCGATCCGGGCGCCGAAGTCCAGGTCGTCGGTCGCGACGGACCCGACCAGCGCGCCGTTGCTGGCGTTCATGGCCGCGAGCAGCTCGTCCTCGGAGTCGACCAGCACGATCGAGTCCAGCGGCCCGAACGGCTCGGAGTGCCGGAGCGCCCAGCTCGGCGGCGGCTCGAGGACGCAGCCGGGGGCGACGTACGCGCTGGTGTCCTGGCCGGGCAGGAACCGGCCGTCTGACAGCGACCCGGCGTACAGCGGGATGCCGCCGCCGCTGACGGCCGAGGACCAGTGCTCGCGCAGCTCGGCGGCCTTGCCGGCTGAGATGACCGGGCCGAACTGCAGGTCCGGCAGGTCGTCGTCGGGGTTCGCCACCGCCAGGGGGTGCCCGAACGCCAAGCCACGCACGACCGGCAGGTACATCTCCAGGAACTGCGGGAACAGTTCGCGCTGCACGACGTAGCGCGGGTAGGCGGTGCAGCGCTGCTTGGCGTACTCGAAACCCTTG
>JAYVYM010000034.1:0-3715 GCA_043784245.1 Frankiales bacterium | reverse complement strand
GGTGCATGCTCGGCGGGCTGCCAGGGCCGCAGGTCGACAGCGCCGGCGGCACGGGGTCCAGCGTCAGTTGGTGTAGCCCTCCACGACGTCGGCACGCCGTTCGGTCGCTCCGGCCGGGTCCATGCCGGCCTCGCGCCGGGCCTGCCGCTGCCGGAGCAGGTCCCAGGTCATGTCGAGACGCTCCTCGAGCTCGCGTAGGCGCGTGCGGTCCTGCTCGTCCAGACCGTCGCCGCTGCGGGACGTCCGCAGCGCGTGCTCCTCGGCTACCAGTGCGTCCACCCGGCGGTGCAGGTCGTCGTCCATGTGCTGCTCCTGACGTCGTTGGTACCGCCTACCGCGCCGGTCCGTCCGAACGCCATCCCGAGCGCAGTCACGCTGTCCTCGGGGCCGGCGACTCGGTACTCGTCCCGTTCTACTCCCTGCCGCTGCCGACGTGGGCGGCGATCCCCAGCAACCGTCAACGGCCCCCGGGCGGAGCCGCGCCGTGCCAGGCTCGGCAGATGCCCGCTCTCACGACCCCTGACGGACGCAGCCTGGACCACCTCGTCGCCGGAGAGGGGCCGCTGGTGATCAGCCTGCACGGCACGCCGGGCGGGCACGAGCCGCATCCCGAGCTGGCCGCGGCCGCCCAGCAGCTCGGCTTGCGGCTCGCCACGTACGCCCGGCCCGGCTACGCCGGCTCGACCCGCCAGCCGGGGCGCACCGTCGCGGACGCTGTCGCAGATGTCCTGGCGCTCGCCGATGCGCTCGGCGCCGAGCAGTTCGCGGTGGTGGGCGCATCCGGGGGCGGCCCGCACGCGCTGGCCTGCGGAGCCCTGGCCGCAGACCGCTGCGTGGCGGTCGCAACCGTGGCTGGCGTCGGGCCGTGGGAGATGGACGGGCTGGTGTTCCTCGACGGGATGGGCGAGGGCAACGAGATCGAGTTCGCCGCAGCGGTCCGGGGGGAGCTGCCGCTGCGCGCCCTGCTTGTGCCTTGGCGCGAGGAGATGGTGCTGGCGGGGGCGCTGGGCACCTACCGCGCGATGGAGTCTGTGCTGAGCCCACCTGACCGCGCCGTCTTCACCGGTGCGGTGGCCGAGAAGCTGCACGCCAGCATCGCCCTGGCGCTGCGCGAGGGCGTCGACGGCTGGTTGGACGACGACCTGGCGTTCGTACGTCCCTGGGGGTTCGAGCTTGCCGACGTTCGCGTTCCGGTGCATCTGTGGCAGGGCGGCCAGGACCTGATGGTGCCGCCGGCGCACGGCCGCTGGCTCGCCGACCACCTGCCGACCTGCACACCGCACCTGCTGCCCGACGACGGCCACCTCACGCTGCTGCTTCGGCGCCCCGCGGAGATCCTGGGCGACCTCGCGGATGCGCTGAGAGCGGTCTGAGACTGACCGGAAAGGCCCGCCGCGGTCGATGCACGCACCATCGAGCCGCACCCGCACCCGCACCCGCACCCGCGGCTGCCCGGCTCACGCGTCTGGCGCGCTCGCCGACTGGGGGCTGACCCGGCCGGCGAGCGCCCGGGTGGCGGCGAGCGCCAGCCGGCCGGTCGTTCGAGCCCGCAGTGCGGCCTTTGCGGCGTTCGCACCGCAGGCACCGTGCACGCCACCGCCCGGGTGGGCCGAGGCGGAGGCGAGGTACAGCCCGGCGACGTGTGTCTCGGGGCGACCCAGGCCTGGCGTCGGCCGTAAGAACAGCTGCTGGTGCAGCCCGCTGGTGCCACCGTTGACCGCGCCATGGACCAGGTTGGCGTCGCCGGCCTGCAGGTCACCGGGGAACGCCACGTGTCGGCCGACGACCAGGTCACGAAAGCCCGGCGCGAACTGCTCGACCCGGCGCTCCAGCCGGTCGAGGTATGCCGCCTGCTGCGAGGGCTTGCGCCAGTCGCCGGTCAGGACGCCGCCCGCGTCCCCACGGGGAACGGCCGGAACGTGCGTGTAGGCCCACGCCGACTCGGTGCCGGCCGGCGAGCGCGCCGGGTCGGTCGTGGTCATCTGCCCGAACAGCAGGAACGGCTCGGCAGGCACCTGGCCGACGGCGAGCTCGTGGCTGGACCGGGACATCTCGTCGAGATCGCCGCCCAGGTGCACGGTGCCGGCGCCGACGACCGCGGCGTTGCGCCAAGGCACCGGGCCCGACAGCGCCCAGTCAACCTTCACCGTGCCGTCGTCCCACTGGAAGGCAGCCAGGTCGTCGCGCAGCCGCGCGGGCAGCAGGTCAGGGCCGAGCAGGTCCAGGTAGAGCGAGGGCGCCGACACGTCGGCGAGCACCGCCCGCCGTACGCCGACCGTGCGCCCATCACGCAACCGCACGCCGACGGCCCGGCCGTCGCGCACCAGCACCCGGTCGACCGGCGCTTGGCACTGCAGCCGCGCGCCCTTCGCGATCATGCGCGTCACCAGCGCCCGCGCGAGCTCGCCGGCGCCGCCCGCGGGCACCGGGAAGCCGACGTCCTGGCCGAGCATCGCGAGCAGCCAGCCAAAGACCGCACTGCCGGCGGCCTCCGGCGCGACGTCGGTGTGCATCGCGTTGCCGGCGAGCAGCAGCCCGGCCCCGGCGCCGTGGAAGGTCTCCTCGGCGAACCGCCGCACCGACAGCACCCCGAACCGTGCGAAGCGCAGCGCGTCCTGCGCGCCCAGCCGCCGGGCCAGCCCGGCGGCGGCCCGTACCGGCGGGAACGGAGTCATGATCGCGTCGACCAGGTACGGGTCGAGGTGCCGCCACTGGGCGTACGTCCGCTCCCACGCTGCGCCGTCGCGCGGGTCGAAGGCGCTCACCGAGTCGACCGTGGCCGCGAGGTCGCGGCTGAGCACCGCCGTACGACCGTCGCGGAGCGGGTGGGCCAGCACACTCGGGGCGTGCCGCCAGGACAGCCCGTGCTCCTCCAGAGCCAGGTCGCGCAGCACCGGCGAACCGACCGCCAACGGGTAGAACGAGCTGTACAGGTCGCTGATGAATCCCGGTGCGGCGACCTCGGCGCTGCGAACCGCTCCGCCGGGCACCGACTGGGCCTCCAGCACCAGTACCTCCCAGCCGGCGTCGGCCAGCAGGTTCGCCGCGACCAGCCCGTTCGCGCCGGAGCCGATGACGACGGCGTCCACAAGGGTCATACCGGGCACATTCCCGCAGGCGCCGTCGCGAAGCCGACCCGCATCCCTGAGAATCAGGGCATGACACGTACCTGGATGATCACCGGAGCGTCCCGAGGCCTGGGCCGAGCCTTCACCGAGATCGCACTGGAGGCGGGCGACAACGTCGTCGCCACCGTCCGCGACCCCACCGCCCTGCACGAGCTGGTGGACACCTATCCCGAGGCCTTGCTGGTACTTCCGCTCGACGTCACCGACCGCACAGCGGTGTTCGCCGCCGTCGAGCAGGCCCTGAGCTTGACCGGGCGGTTGGACGTCCTGGTCAACAATGCCGGCTACGGCCTGGCCGGCGGCATCGAGGAGGTCAGCGAGCAGCAGGCTCGGCAACAGTTCGAGGTCAACGTGTTCGGTGCGCTGTGGTGCACCCAGGCCGTGCTGCCCGTCATGCGGGCGCAGGGCAGCGGTCATCTGTTCCAGATCAGCAGCATCGGCGGCGTCGCAGGCTTCCTGAACACCGGGCTCTACCACGGCAGCAAGTGGGCGCTCGAGGGAATCTCGGAGTCCCTCGCGCAGGAGGTCGAGGGCTTCGGCATCGGCGTCACGATCGTCGAGCCGGGCCCGTTCCGTACCGACTGGAA
>JAYVYM010000033.1:0-3587 GCA_043784245.1 Frankiales bacterium | reverse complement strand
CACGACCTCGGGTTGGACAGCCCGGCGGTGCTGCCGCTGGTGGCCGCCGCGGTGGGCGTGGCGCTGGTGTGGCGGCAGTCCGACGACGCGCAGCGCGCCGGGTGGCGGGCCAGCGCGACCGGTGCGCCGGGCCGGCGGTGGCCGGTCGTGGTCGGCGCCGCGCTGCTCGCCGCCGGGCTCGCCGGGTTCCTGGCGTCGCGGGGAGAGCTGCGGGCGGCCCGCGACGGGCTGCTCTCCACCGTCGTCGTGGTCGGCGGCCTGGTGCTGCTCGGCCTGCCGTGGGTGGTGCGTACCAGCACCGACCTGCGCGCGGAGCGGCGCGAGCGGATCCGGGCCTCCGAGCGTGCCGAGCTCGCCGCGCAGGTGCACGACTCGGTGTTGCAGACCCTCGCCCTCATCCAGAAGGCCGCCGACGACCCGCGCGAGGTCGGCCGGCTGGCCCGCAGCCAGGAGCGCGAGCTGCGTGGGTGGCTGTACGGCCCGGCTACCTCGGCGTTGACGTTCGCCGCCGGGCTCGAGCGGGCCGCGGCCGAGGTCGAGGAGGCCTACGGCGTGCCCGTCGAGGTCGTCGTGGTCGGCGACGCACCGCGCGACGAACGGCTCAGTGCACTGACCAGCGCGGCGCGCGAGGCGGTGGTCAATGCCAGCAAGCACGCCGGCGCGCCGCTGGTGCGGGTGTATGCCGAGGTCGAGCCGGACCACGTCACGGTGTACGTCCGCGACCGGGGCTGCGGTTTTGACGTCGCCGCGGTGCCGGCGGACCGGTTCGGGCTGGCCGAGTCGGTGGTCGGCCGGGTCGAGCGGGCCGGCGGTGAGGCCCGGGTACGCAGCGCGCCCGGCGAGGGCACCGAGATCCGGCTGCAGGTGCCGCGTGCCTGAGCTGACCGACCTGCCCAGCGCCTTCGCCCGGGTACGGGTCGTGCTCGTCGACGACCACCGGCTGTTCCGGGCCGGGGTACGCGCTGAGCTGGCGTACGTAGTCGACGTGGTGGGGGAGGCGGAGACCGTCGACGAGGCCGTCGAGGTGATCCGGCGGACGCTGCCCGACGTCGTGCTGCTCGACGTGCACATGCCCGACGGCGGCGGGCTCGCGGTGCTGGTCGGCATCGGCCAGGACCTGCCGGCGACGCGATTCCTCGCCGTGTCCGTGTCGGACGCCGCCGAGGACGTCATCGCTGTCGTGCGGGCCGGGGCCCGCGGCTACGTCACCAAGAACGTCTCGGGCGACGAGCTGGCGGATGCGGTGCGCCGGGTGGCCGGCGGCGACGCGGTGTTCAGCCCCCGGCTCGCGGGGTTCGTGCTGGACGCATTCGCCTCGCCCGACGTACCGGCGACGGCCGGCGAGCTCGACATGCTCACCGCCCGCGAGCGTGACGTGCTCCGGCTGATCGCCCGCGGGTACGCGTACAAGGAGGTCGCGAAGGAGTTGTTCATCTCCATCAAGACGGTCGAGACACACGTGTCGTCGGTGCTGCGCAAGCTGCAGCTGAGCAACCGTCGGGAGCTGGCCCGCTGGGCCGTCGGCCAGCGGCTCGTCTAGCGCTGCGCCAGCCGCTGGAGCAGCAGCGCCTCGGCCAGGCAGGCCCGCCGCCACATCGCCAGGTCCAGGCTCTCGTCGATACCGTGCCATCGCGACGCCGGGTCGCCGACGCCGGTAACCAGCACCGTGGCGCCGGGGAAGTTGCGGGCGAACTCGGCGATGAACGGGATCGACCCGCCGATCCCGGCCTCGACCGCGGTGTTGCCGTACGCCTCGGCGAAGGCCGCGCGAGCCAGGTCGTAGACGTCGCCGGTGGCCTCGAGCGCGTACGGCTCGGCGACCGCACCCGGCGCGACGACGACCTCGGCGCCCCACGGCGCGTGCTCGTGCAGGTGCGCGGTGAGGGCGGCCATCGCCCGTTGCCCATCGTCGCCGGGAGCGATCCGCAGGCTGATCGTCGCGCGGGCCCGTGGGAGCAGGACGTTGCTGGCCTGCTCCACACCGGGCGCGTCCAGCCCGATGACCGCGACGGCCGGGCGGTGCCACAGCCGCTCGTTGATCGTGCCCGAACCGATCAGGGTCGCACCGGGCAAGAGGCCGACCTCGGCGGTGTAGATCTCGGTCGTGGTGTCCGGGGCGGCCGAGGTGCCGACGTGCAGGCCCTTCACCGCGACGTCACCCATGTCGTCGTGCAGGGTCGCCAGCAGCCGGCACAGCCCGGTCAGCGCGTCGCCGACCGGGCCGCCGTACACCCCGGAGTGCACCGGCTGAGCCAGCAGCCGTACCTCGACCCGCAGGTCGACCAGGCCGCGCAGGCTGGTGGTGAACGACGGGACGTCGACGGCGGCGTTGGCCGCGTCGGCGATGACGATGACGTCGGCGCGCAGCCGCTCGCGGTGCTGGGCCAGCAGGGCGGTCAGCGTCGGGCTGCCGACCTCCTCCTCACCCTCGACGAACAGCACCACGCCCACCGGGGGCTTGCCGCCGAAGGCCCGCAGCACCGCGAGGTGCATGAGCACGCCGGCCTTGTCGTCAGCGGCGCCCCGGCCGTACAGCCGGCCCGCGCGCTCGGTCGGCTCGAACGGCGGGCTGGTCCACTCGCTCAGCGGGCCGGTCGGTTGCACGTCGAGGTGGGCGTACAGCAGGACGGTGGGCGCGCCGTCGGGCGCTGGCCAGGTCGCGAGGACGGCAGGCGCCCCGCCGGCGTCGACGACCGTGACGTCTCGTCCGCCAGCAGCCCGGGCGTGCGCGGCGACCTCGTCGGCGGCGCGCCGGACGTCGGCGGCGCGGCCTGGGTCGGCGGACAGCGACGGGATCCGGACGAGCGCCTCGAGGTCGGTGCGGGCGCCGGGCAGGACGTCGTCGAGGGCGGCGGCGAGGTCGGTCACGTCGGCGACACTACGGCGGGTCGAGCAGCCGGATGCGGACCGCCCGGGCCAGCGCAGGGGCCGTCTGCAGGACCGCCAGCCGGGGATCCGGGACGTCGAGGAAGCGGCCCCGCGCGAGCCCGGCGAGTGGGCCGAGGCGCCGGTCGGACAGCACCGCGCCGACTGCCGTTCGCTCGCCGCCGGCGACGAGTCCGGCCAGGGTGCCGACGTGCGGGAGCAGGACGTCGACGGCCGTCTGGGCGGCCGCGTCGTGCGCCACCCGCACCTGGCCCTCCCGGCGCCGGGCGAACCGCTGCTGTGACCAGCCGCCGGCGGCCGAGCGGCCGTGCACCTGCCGGCTGCCGACCTTGCTGACGACCAGCCGGCTGCCCTCGGCGACCCCGACGGCGTGGCCGCCGAGGCGGACCAGCAGCAGGCCGAGCCGGCGTTCGCGCAGGCAGTGCACGACCAGGTCGCCGACCGGCGGCGGCCACGGCACCTCGACCTCCGCGACCGCGCCGTCCGGGGCGGTGTACGTCGTACCGGCTACCGCGGGGTCGCCGTGCCTGGCCGCGAACCCGTCCAGCCAACGGGCCAGCCGCTCCGGTGGCACCTCGACCCAGCGGCCGCCCCCCGCGGCGGGGCGGGAAGCGGCCATCTGCCCAGCCTGTCAGGTGCTGACGGCCCCCCGAACCCGTACCGGCGCCGAGGGACAGCCGTCACCGCCCTCCGGCCACGAG
>JAYVYM010000032.1:0-5154 GCA_043784245.1 Frankiales bacterium | reverse complement strand
GACGAGCAGGAGACGCGTTGCCCACGATCCAGCAGCTGGTCCGCAAGGGCCGGCAGGACAAGGTCGAGAAGACCAAGACGCCGGCCCTCAAGGGGAGCCCGCAGCGTCGCGGCGTGTGCACTCGCGTCTACACGACGACCCCGAAGAAGCCCAACTCCGCGCTTCGCAAGGTCGCCCGGGTACGTCTCACCAGCGGCGTCGAGGTCACGGCCTACATCCCAGGGGTAGGTCACAACCTGCAGGAGCACTCCATCGTGCTCGTGCGCGGCGGTCGCGTGAAGGACCTGCCCGGTGTCCGCTACAAGATCATCCGCGGCTCCCTCGACACCCAGGGCGTGCGCAACCGCAAGCAGGCCCGCAGCCGGTACGGCGCCAAGAAGGAGAAGAAGTAGTGCCTCGCAAGGGTCCTGCCCCGAAGCACCCGGTTGTCATCGACCCGGTCTACGGCGCACCGCTGGTCACCAGTCTCATCAACAAGGTCCTGATCGACGGTAAGCGCTCCACCGCCGAGAAGATCGTCTATGGCGCGCTCGAGGGCTGCCGCGACAAGAGCGGCGCCGATCCGGTGGTGACGCTCAAGCGCGCCCTCGACAACGTCAAGCCGACCCTCGAGGTCCGCAGCCGCCGCGTCGGCGGCGCGACCTACCAGGTGCCGATCGAGGTACGGGCCGGCCGCTCCACGACGCTCGCGCTGCGCTGGCTCGTCCAGTACTCGCGTGGACGTCGCGAGAAGACGATGACTGAGCGCCTGATGAACGAGCTGCTCGATGCAAGCAACGGGCTCGGGGCCAGCGTCAAGCGGCGTGAGGACATGCACAAGATGGCTGAGTCCAACAAGGCCTTCGCGCACTACCGCTGGTAACAGCAAGAAGCACGACCCGGCACGATACGAAACGCGCCGCAGGCGCGAGACCAAGGAAGAAGAGCAGCAGCTGTGGCCAGCAACGCGATCCTCGCCAAGACCCGAAACATCGGGATCATGGCGCACATCGACGCGGGCAAGACCACGACCACCGAGCGCGTCCTCTACTACACCGGTAAGGCGTACAAGATCGGTGAGGTGCACGACGGTGCCGCCACGATGGACTGGATGGAGCAGGAGCAGGAGCGCGGCATCACCATCACGTCCGCCGCGACGACCTGCCAGTGGGCCGGCCACCGCATCAACATCATTGACACGCCGGGCCACGTCGACTTCACCGTCGAGGTGGAGCGGTCGCTGCGGGTGCTGGACGGCGCCGTCGCGGTCTTTGACTCCGTTGCCGGTGTCGAGCCGCAGTCCGAGACCGTGTGGCGCCAAGCCGACAAGTATTCTGTGCCCCGAATTTGCTTCGTCAACAAGATGGACCGTACCGGCGCGAACTTCTATCGCACCGTCGACATGATCGTCAGCCGTCTCAACGCGGTCCCGCTGGTCCTGCAGCTGCCATGGGGCACTGAGGGTGACTTCACCGGCGTCATCGACCTGGTCGAGATGAAGGGCCTGCTCTGGGCCAACGACGACAAGACGAGCAAGGGCGATGTGTATGACGTCGTCGACATCCCGGCCGAGCTCGCGGAGCAGGCCGCCGAGTGGCACGCCAAGCTGGTGGAGACCCTCGCCGACCACGACGACTCCGTGATGGAGCAGTTCCTGGAGGGGCAAGAGATCACAGCCGCCGAGCTCAAGGCGGGCATCCGTAACGCGATCCTGCACTCCACGACCGAGGCCACCGTGACCGCGGTGCTGTGTGGCTCGGCGTTCAAGAACAAGGGTGTCCAGCCGATGCTCGACGCCGTCGTGGACTACCTCCCCTCGCCCCTGGACATCGGCGCCACCGTCGGCCACTCGGTCAAGGACGAGAGCGTCGAGGAGCTGCGTGAGCCGGAGTTCGACGCGCCGTTCTCCGCACTCGCCTTCAAGATCCAGACCGACCCACATGTGGGCAGGCTGACGTACATCCGGGTCTACTCCGGGACGCTGACCTCCAACCAGGCCGTCGTGAACTCCACGAAGGACCGCAAGGAGAAGATCGGTCGTCTCATCCAGATGCACGCCAACTCGCGCGAGGACATCAGCGAGGTGCGAGCCGGCGACATCTGCGCAGTGATCGGGCTCAAGCAGACGACCACCGGCGACACGCTGTGCGATGCGGCGAACCCGGTGATCCTGGAGTCCATGACCTTCCCCGATCCGGTCATCTCGGTCGCGATCGAGCCGAAGACCAAGAGTGACCAGGAGAAGCTCGGGACCGCGATCCAGCGCCTGGCCGAAGAGGACCCGACGTTCAAGGTCCACACTGACGAGGAGACCGGTCAGACGATCATCGCCGGCATGGGCGAGTTGCACCTGGACATCCTGGTCGACCGGATGCGGCGCGAGTTCAAGGTCGAGGCCAACGTCGGCAAGCCGCAGGTGGCCTACCGCGAGACATTGCGCGGCATCGTCGAGCGCTACGACTACACGCACAAGAAGCAGACCGGCGGCTCGGGTCAGTTCGCCAAGATCCAGCTCCGGGTGGAGCCCCTGACCGACCCGGAGGTCGAGGGCACCTACCAGTTCGTCAACGGCGTGAGCGGTGGACGCATCCCGAAGGAGTACATCCCGTCGGTCGACCAGGGCTGCCAGGAGGCCATGCAGCACGGCATCCTGGCCGGCTACCCGCTGGTCGGCGTGAAGGTGACGCTCACCGACGGCGCCTACCACGACGTCGACTCCTCGGAGATGGCCTTCAAGATTGCCGGCTCGATCGGCTTCAAGGAGGCGGCCCGGAAGGCGGACCCGGCCCTTATGGAGCCGATGATGGCGGTCGAGGTGACCACGCCCGAGGAGAACATGGGTGACGTGATCGGTGACCTCAACAGTCGGCGTGGCCTCATCCAGGCGATGGACGAGCGCGCGGGAGTACGCGTCGTCAAGGCCCTGGTCCCGCTTTCGGAGATGTTCGGTTACGTCGGCGACCTGCGCAGCCGTACACAGGGGCGCGCCAGCTACTCCATGCAGTTCGACAGCTACGCCGAGGTCCCTGGCAATGTGGCCAAGGAGATCATCGCGAAGGTGCGGGGCGAGTAACCCGCCCAGCACAGCCCCGCACCACCGTCCAGCACCACCCGCAGACCACCGCACAGGAGGACAGGCCCCATGGCCAAGGCGAAGTTCATGCGCACCAAGCCGCACGTCAACATCGGGACGATCGGTCACATCGACCATGGCAAGACGACGCTGACCGCGGCTATCACCAAGGTGCTGCACGACGAGTTCCCGACCCTGAACGAGGCGTCCGCCTTCGACCAGATCGACAAGGCGCCCGAGGAGAAGGCCCGTGGCATCACGATCTCCATTGCGCATGTCGAGTACCAGACGGAGAACCGGCACTACGCGCATGTCGACTGCCCGGGGCACGCCGACTACATCAAGAACATGATCACGGGTGCGGCTCAGATGGACGGCGCGATCCTGGTGGTGGCTGCCACCGACGGTCCGATGCCGCAGACCAAGGAGCACGTGATCCTGGCCCGCCAGGTCGGTGTGCCCTACATCGTGGTCGCGCTGAACAAGGCCGACATGGTGGACGACGAGGAGATTCTGGAGCTCGTCGAGCTGGAGGTGCGCGAGCTCCTCTCGGAGTACGAGTTCCCGGGCGATGACCTGCCCGTCGTGCGCGTCTCGGCGCTGAAGGCGCTCGAGGGTGACAAGGAGTGGGGCGCCAAGCTCCTCGAGCTGATGGCCGTGGTCGACGCGTCGATCCCGGAGCCGGTCCGCGAGATCGACAAGCCCTTCCTGATGCCGGTCGAGGACGTCTTCACCATCACCGGTCGCGGCACCGTGGTCACGGGCCGCATCGAGCGGGGCGTGATCAACGTCAACGAGTCGGTGGAGATCGTCGGCATCAAGGAGAACGTCCAGACGACCACGGTCACCGGCGTCGAGATGTTCCGCAAGCTGCTCGACCAGGGCATGGCCGGCGACAACGTCGGCCTGCTGATCCGCGGCATCAAGCGCGAGGAGGTCGAGCGCGGGCAGGTCGTCTGCAAGCCCAAGTCGATCACCCCGCACACCGAGTTCGAGGCCAACGTCTACATCCTGTCCAAGGACGAGGGTGGGCGGCACACGCCGTTCTTCAACAACTACCGCCCGCAGTTCTACTTCCGCACCACGGACGTGACCGGCGTCGTGGACCTGCCGGAGGGCACGGAGATGGTCATGCCCGGTGACAACACCGAGATGAAGGTGACCCTCATCCAGCCCATCGCCATGGAGGAGGGCTTGCGCTTCGCCATCCGCGAAGGTGGCCGTACGGTGGGCGCCGGGCGCGTCACCAAGATCACGAAGTAGCACCCCACGGGTGCGGCCGCGCGTCGGCCGCACCCGACCTCCCGTCGGCCGACACACCCGACCGCGGGGGCCGCAGGACACCGTCGGGACCGTCGGGCCCGGCACGGACAGAGCCAGCTTGACCACTTAAGACAGGACGTACAGCCACCATGGCGGGACAGAAGATCCGCATCAGGCTCAAGGCCTACGACCACGAGGTCATCGACAGTTCGGCGAGGAAGATCGTCGAAACGGTGACTCGTACCGGCGCGCAGGTCGCCGGTCCGGTGCCGCTCCCGACGGAGAAGAACATCTACTGCGTGATCCGCTCCCCGCACAAGTACAAGGACTCGCGGGAGCACTTCGAGATGCGCACCCACAAGCGCCTCATCGACATCCTGGACCCCACGCCGAAGACCGTCGACTCGCTCATGCGGCTCGACCTGCCGGCGGGCGTCGACATCGAGATCAAGCTTTAGGACGTCTGACATGTCGAATCGCAGCATCCAGGGCGTCCTGGGAGAGAAGCTGGGCATGACCCAGGTCTTCGACGCGAACAACCGGATCGTCCCGGTGACCGTCGTCAAGGCCGGGCCGTGCGTGGTCACCCAGGTGCGCTCGCCTGAGAAGGACGGCTATGCGGCCGTGCAGATCGCCTTCGGCCAGGTCGACCCTCGGAAGGTCACCAAGCCCGAGGCGGGTCACTTCGCCAAGGCCGGCGTCCCCCCGCGTCGATACCTCGTGGAGATCCGTACCGGCGATGCGTCCTCCTACACGGTTGGGCAGGAGATCACTACCGGGGTCTTCGCCGATGGTGCCAAGGTCGACATCGTCGGCACGAGCAAAGGCAAGGGCTACGC
>JAYVYM010000031.1:0-6470 GCA_043784245.1 Frankiales bacterium | reverse complement strand
GCGGCGGCCGGGGTGGCGTCGTCGACGGCACGACACTGGCCACCACCCGGATGTACGACGGCTGGGCCGAGCTGGTGGCCGGCTACACCAAGTCGCTGCACACCGTCGCGCCCGCAGGCTCGCTGCTGCTGGCCCTGCTGTACGTCGTGCCGCCGCTCGCGGCGCTGCGCGGCTCGCGGGCCGGCGCACTGGCCACCGGCGCAGCCGTCGCGGGCCGGGTCGTCACCGCCCGCCGCACCGGTGGGCGCCAGCTCGACGCCCTCAGCCACCCCGTCGGCGTCGCGGCCCTGCTCTGGCTCACTGCCCGCTCGCACCTCGCCCACCGCCGCGGCACCGCGACGTGGAAGGGCCGGCGCCTATGAGCCGGGTCGTCGTCATCGGCGCCGGGGTCGGGGGGCTGGCGGCCGCCGCGCGGCTGGCCGCGCTCGGCCACGACGTCACGGTCTGCGAGGCCACGGGCGCGGTCGGCGGCAAGCTCGGGCTGGTCGAGCACGACGTCGCCGGGCACGGCCGGTTCCGCTTCGACACCGGCCCGTCACTGGTGACGATGCCGCAGGTCTTCCGCGACCTGTTCGAGGCGACCGGCGGCTGGCCGGCCGGCCTGTCGTTCACCCCGCTCGATCCGCTGGCCCGCTACCGGTTCGCCGACGGCACCCGTTTCGACGCGAGCAGCGACCTCGACCTGCACTGCGCCCGACTCGACGACGCGCTGGGCGCGGGCACCGGCGCGGACTGGCGGGCGTTCACCGCGCGGGCGGGGCAGGTCTGGCAGGCCAGCCGCGGTCCGTTCCTGGAGTCCGCGCTGTCCGGGCCGGCCGCGATCGCCCGGCTGGCCGTCCGCCGTCCGCGCGACATCGCGGCCATCGCGCCCGGCACGTCGCTGCGCGCGCTCGGCCGCCGCCACCTGCGCGACCAGCGGCTGCGCTGCTACCTCGACCGGTACGCCACCTACACCGGCAGCGACCCGCGCCGTGCGCCGGCCGCGCTGGCCGCTGTCCCGTACGTCGAGCAGGCCTACGGCGGCTGGTACGTCCCGGGCGGACTGCACGGGCTCGGCGCGGCCATCCACGAGCGGGCCGTCGCGTGCGGCGCGCAGGTGCGGCTCGGCACCCGGGTCAGCCGGGTCGAGGTCGAGCACGGCCGCACGGTCGGGGTCGAGCTCGCCGACGGCGGCCGGCTGCCCGCGGACATCGTTGTCGCCAACGCCGATGCGGCCGCGGTCTACGGCGGCCTCGTGCAGGCCCCCGCGGCGCAACGTCGGCTGGCACGGGCGACACCGTCCCTGGCCGGCTTCGTGCTGCTGCTCGCGGTGCAGGGCCGGACCCCCGGCCTCGCGCACCACAACGTGCTGTTCCCGGCCGACTACGACGCGGAGTTCGACGCGGTCTTCGGCCGCGCCGCCCGCCCGGTCGAGGACCCGACGCTGTACGTCAGCGCGCCCGACGACCCGGCGGTGCGCCCGGCCGGGCACGAGGCGTGGTTCGTGCTGGTCAACGCGCCCCGGCACGGCGCCGGCGCCGGCGCCATCGACTGGCGCGCACCCGGCCTCGAGGCGTCGTACGCCGAGCGCCTGCTCGACCTGCTGGCCGAGCGCGGACTGCCGGTACGCGACCGGGTGCTGTGGTCGCAGGTCCTGTCCCCCGCCGAGCTCGAGGAGCGCACCGGAGCCGTCGGCGGCGCGATCTACGGGACGTCGAGCAACGGCGCGGCTGCGGCGTTTCTGCGTCCGGCCAACCGCTCGCCCGTACGCGGGCTGTACCTGGTCGGTGGCAGCTCCCACCCCGGTGGCGGCCTGCCGCTCGTCGCGCTTTCCGCGCAGATCGTGGCCGGGCTGATCGGCCCTGCCTGAGCCGGCCGACTCGGGGCAGAATGGGCGGGTGACCCGCCTGGAGCGCCTCGCCGTCCTCACTATCCTGGTCGTGCTCGTGGCCCTGTTCGTGCTGCGCCAGCCCGTGGCCGCGAGCCTCGGGGCTCTTGCCGGAGTGGCCGGCGGGCTCGCGCTCGGCGACCGGCTGGGTCGGCTGCGGCGGCTGGTCGACGCCCAGCTCGGTGACGACGTGGTGGTGCCGCGCAGCGGCCTGCGGGTACAGGTCGTCCTGCGCCGCGTGCTGCTGCAGGTCGTCGTGCTCGCGGTGCTGCTGCTCGCGTTTCTCATCCCGTTCGTGGGCGACAACGCGTTCGCGGCCGTGGCAGCAGCCGCGACCGCCCTGCCCGCGGTGCTCACCGCGCAGCGGGTCAGGGGCTGACCGGTGGCTTTCTCCGGCCGACTCGACGGTTTTCAGCAGCGCCACCCCTGGGCCGGCTTCCCACTGGCGGTGGTCTACAAGTTCATCGACGACGAGGGCAGCTACCTGGCGGCCCTGCTGACCTACTACGCGTTCCTGTCGCTGTTCCCGCTGCTGCTGCTGCTCGCCGCCGTGCTGGGCATCGTGCTGCGTAACAACCCGGAGCTCCAGCAGCAGCTGCTCAACTCGGCGCTGACCCAGTTCCCGCTGATCAAGGACCAGGTGCGGGCGCCGAGCGCGATGCGCGGCAGCGGTCTGGGCCTGACGCTGACCCTGCTCACCGCGCTGTACGGCTCGCTCGGCGTCGGGCAGGCCCTCCAGCACCTGATGAACACCGCCTGGGCAGTACCGCGCAACAGCCGGCCCAACCCGTTCCTGGCCCGCGGACGCAGCGTCCTGCTGCTGCTGACCGCGGGCCTGGTGGTGGTCGGCACGACGGTGCTGTCGGCGATGGCAGCAACGGGTTCCGCATTCGGCAACGACCTCGGGCCGATCCGCCAGGTCCTTGTCGTGCTGCTGTCCGTCGGGCTCAACCTGGGCGTCATCCTGCTGGCCTTCCGGATCGCCACCGCGATCCGGGTGCCGGTCGCCGAGATCCTGCCCGGCGCGCTGGCCGCCGCCGTGCTGTGGCAGCTGCTGCAGAACTTCGGTGCGGCGTACGTGTCACACGTCGTCAAGGGCGCCGACGCCACCAGCGGGGTGTTCGCGTTGGTGCTCGGCCTGGTCGCGTGGCTGTACCTCGGCGCCAACGCGCTCGTGCTGTGCGTCGAGGCGAATGTCGTACGCACCCGCAAGCTCTACCCGCGGGCCCTGCTGACCCCGTTCACCGACGACGTCGACCTGACCGGCGCCGATCTGCGCGCCTACACGCAGTACGCGCGCGCCCAGCGCGCGAAAGGCTTCCAGGCCGTCCAGGTCACCTTCGACCACGACGGCCAGAACGCGACGGCGCTGCAGCGCGCCGAGCCGCCGGACTGACGCATCGTCTGAGCCCAGCCCGTGGCGGTTCTCGAGCCTGCCGGATCGGGCGCCCGGCCCGTCGTGGGTTACGTCATCGCCGTCCCGCACCACCTCCGCACCGCGCCACCGCCAGCGGCTACACCGGGACCGCAAGCAGCTGACGGCGTACCGCGACCGCCAGCTGACCGATCGAGACGACCGTCATCGCCAGCAGCACCGCCGGCCCGACCACCGACAGGATCCCCGCCAGCCCCAGAAAGACCCCACTGAAGTGGATCGAGGGTGACAGCAGGATCACCCGCGTCGGCCGTTCAGCCATCGTCACCCGGCCGACCTCGTCGCCACCGGCATTACCGGCCCGCGCCCGCAGGTACTCCAGAAAGAAGAAGCAGAAGCCCAGGCCGACCGCCAGGGCGACCGGACAGCCCACGGCGACGACGGCGAGCAGGTACACCGCGTCGTTGATGCGGTCGACGGCGCTGTCCAGGACGTAGCCCCAGCGGGTCGTCCGGTCCTCCAGCACCGCGACGCAGCCGTCCAGGGTGTCGAACAGGCCGCTGGCGACCATCGTCCAGCCGGCCGCTATCCACCACCGGCCACCGACCTCGGACAGCACCAGCACCAGGCCGGCCAGCCAGATCGAGGACACCGTCACGATGTCGGGCTGCACGCCCCGCCGGGCCAGCGGCCGGGCGATGCCGTACACCATCGTCAGCCAGCCGCGCAGCCACACGCTGCCGGTACGAGGGTCGTACCCGCCGTGCAGGACCTGCCAACGATCGAAGTAGCCGTCCCGGTCGGCAATCGGGTGCTCGGGCGGCCGGGCGGTGACCAGTGCGAGCGTCACGAGGGCCAGCCCGAAGACCGCCAGCGCTAGCAGGTACAGCGCGTTGCGGCTCACGCCGCCCGCCGGGCAGCCCGCGCGATCTGCTCGACGCGGCGTGCCAGCACCCGCACGGTGAGCCCGCTCGCCAGCCACAGCGGAACCGCGGCCGGTCGGGCGAACAGCCCCTCCACCACCACGCTGACGACGAGGTCGCAGCCGCCCCTCACCAGCGGGGTGATCTCGGAGGTGACCTCCTGCAGCACCCCCGGCGCTGCGTGCACCCGGACGACCAGCCGCCGCTCCGCCACCGCCTCCACGACGTCGATCGGGATGCCCAGGGCGAACCAGCGGGCCACGCCGAGCAGGTGCTGACCGGCAGTCGCGGGCCCGGCGGCGCCACGCACCCGGCGCAGGAACACGTCGTACTCCTGCCAGCGCTCAGGACTGCCGAGCATCGTCCAGACCTGCGTGGGTGAGGCGGACGTCCGCACCCGGTGGCGGAGCCTCACCCGAACCCGCTCATGAGGCGGCGCGGGCAGATGTGGCGGCCAGCCCCAGCCGCGACCAGACCTCGCGGGTCGCCGTCGACCGGTTCAGGGTGATGAAGTGCAGGCCCGGGGCGCCCTCGGCGAGCAGCTGCTCGCACAGCTGGTGGGCGACCTCGACGCCGATCTCGCGCACCGCGGCGGGGTCGTCCTCGACGGCGTGCAGGCGGGCCGCCAGGTCGGCCGGGAAGGCCGCACCCGACAGCACCGCGAAGCGCTCGATCTGGCGCACGTTGGTGACCGGCATGACGCCGGGCAGGATCGGCACGTCGCAGCCGCTCGCGGCGACCCGGTCGCGCAGCCGCAGGTAGTCCTCAGCGCGAAAGAACATCTGGGTGATCGCGAACTCCGCACCGGCCCGGCACTTGTCGACGAAGTAGCGCACATCGGCCTCGAGGTCCGGCGAGCGCGGGTGCTTCTCGGGAAAGGCCGCGACACCGACGCAGAAGTTGCCGCTGGCCCGCACCAGGCGGACCAGCTCGGCCGCGTACGCCAGCCCCGCGGGATGCTGCTGCCACTCGGCCTGCGGGTCGCCGGGCGGATCGCCGCGCAGCGCGAGGACGTTGCGTACGCCGGCGTCGGCGTACTGCCCCACGATGCGGCGCAGCTCGGCGACCGAGTGGTCCACGGCGGTCAGGTGGGCCAGCGGCAGCAACGTCGTGTCCGAGGCGATCCGCTCGGTCATCGCGACGGTGCGGTCGCGGGTGGAGCCGCCCGCGCCGTACGTCACCGACACGAAGTCAGGGTGCAGCGGCTCCAGCTCGCGGATCGCCTGCCAGAGCTGGCGTTCCCCCTCGTCGGTCTTCGCCGGGAAGAACTCGAACGAGAACAGCCGCTCGCCGGTCGCGAGCAGCTGACGGATTGTCCTGCCGGGCATTCGTCCACGGTACGGCGGGAGCGGGTCCAGGTCGCGATGGGACACCCGTCGGGGCTGACGCGGCCGCGGCTACCCTCGGGCGCTATGGGCCCGGCTCCGCTCGACCGCGATGACCTGCGCCAGCGCGTGCAGAAGGCGCTGGACGCCTTCGTGGCTGCGCAGCTACCGTTCCTGGAGGCCGTCAGTGCCGAGCTCGCGCCGCTCGCCGACGCGCTCGTGCAGCTCGTCGCCGGTGGCAAGCGGCTGCGGCCGGCGTTCTGCTACTGGGGGCATCGAGGCGCCGGCGGGGCTGACGGCGAGGCGATCGTGACGGCCGCCGCCGCACTCGAGCTGTTTCAGGCCTGCGCGATCATCCACGACGACGTCATGGACGCCAGCGACACCCGCCGCGGCCAGCCCGCCGCGCACCGGCGGTTCGCCGCGCTGCACCGCAGTGCGGACTGGCACGGCGACCCGGAGGCGTTCGGGGCCGGCGCGGCGATCCTGCTGGGCGACCTGTGCCTGGTCTGGTCCGACGAGATGCTGGCCACGAGTGGCTTCGTGGCGGAGGCGCTGGTACGCGGCGACCGGGTCTACGCGCAGATGCGTACCGAGCTGATGGGCGGCCAGTACCTGGACCTGCTCGAGCAGGCGCGCGGCGGCGGTTCGGTCGAGCGGGCGCTGCGGGTCGCCCGGTACAAGAGCGCGAAGTACACCATCGAGAAGCCGCTGCACCTCGGTGCGGCGCTGGCCGGTGCCCCCCAGGAGGTCCTGGACGGCTACAGCGGCTACGGGCTGCCGCTCGGCGAGGCGTTCCAGCTGCGTGACGACCTGCTCGGCGTGTTCGGCGACCCGTCGCAGACCGGCAAGCCGGCCGGCGACGACCTGCGCGAGGGAAAGCGCACCACGCTGGTCGCGATGGCGCTGGAAGGCGCGGATGACCGCCAGTGCGAGCTGGTACGTCGACACCTGGGCGACCCGCACCTGGCCGAGGACGG
>JAYVYM010000030.1:0-3696 GCA_043784245.1 Frankiales bacterium | reverse complement strand
GGGGGGGGCCCGCGCCGCCGAGCGGACCTACAGTGCGCCGGCCTTGAGCTCACCGACGATGTGCTCGGCCTGTCGTACGGCCAACGCCACGATCGTGAGGGTCGGGTTGGCTGCCGCCCCGGTCGTGAAGACCGAGCCGTCACTGACGTACAGGTTGGACACGTCGTGCGCCCGGCCGAACTTGTCCACGACGCCCTCCGTCGGGTCCGCGCTCATCCGGCAGGTACCGAGGTTGTGCGTGGACGGGTAGGGCGGCGTGTCGGTCACGCCGACCGCACCGACCGCCCGGTAGAGCTCGGCGGCGTGCGCCCAGGCGTACGTGCGCATCGCCACGTCGTTGGGGTGGTCGTCGTAGTGGACGTTGGGGACCGGCAGGCCGTGCTGGTCCTTCACGTCGCCGTTGAGCGTCACCCGGTTGGTCGACTGCGGCATGTCCTCGCCGACGATCCACATGCCCGCCGTGTTCTCGTAGCCGTCCATAATCTCGGCGAACGCCGGTCCCCAGGCGCCCGGGTCGGCAAAGGCCGCCAGGAAGGCCGGTCCGAGCGACAGGGTCTCCATGTTGTAGCCACCAACAAACCCGCGGGCGGTGTCCAGACCGGTCTCGTCGGCGACGATGCCGGCCATCGTCTCGCCGCGGTACATGTGCACCGGCTGCTCGAAACGGGCGTAGCTCGATGCCGTGAGGTGTCGCATGTAGTTCTTGCCGACCTCGCCGGAGGAGTTGGCCAGCCCGTCCGGGAACTGCGGGGAGCCGGACAGCAGCAGCAGTCGCGCGGACTCGATCGCGTTGGCCGCCACACAGACCACCCGGGCTGCCTGGCGGTGCAGGACGCCGCCCTCGAAGTACAGGACCCCGTCGGCCTTGCCGCTCGCGTCGTGGGTGATCTGGGCAGCGTGGCAGTTGGGGCGAAGGTCCAGGTTGCCGGTGAGCTCGGCCTTCGGCAGCTCGGCGACCAGGGTCGACCACTTGGCCCCGGTCTTGTCGCCCTGGAAGTTGAACCCGTCCTGGTTGGTCGCCGGCCGGCCGTCGTAGGGCGTGGCGTTGGTGGCGTACGGGCCGGTGGCGTACTGCCGGTAGCCGACCTTTGCCGCACCGTTGGCCAGCACCTTGTAGTTGTTGTTGGCGGGCAGCGGAGGGCGGCCGTGCCGGTGCGTCACGCCCATCCGGATCTCGGCGTTGTCGTAGTAGGGCTCGAGGTCGGCCAGGGTGATCGGCCAGTCCAGCAGCGAGGCCCCGTCGACGGCGCCGTAGGAGCCCTTCGTGGCGAACTCATAGTCCTTGAAGCGCGGGCAGGCGCCCGCCCAGTGGGTCGAGGTCCCGCCGACGGCCTTCACGGTCCAGGCCGGCAGGTTGGGGAAGTCCCTGGCCACCCGCCAGCTGCCCGAGGTGGTCCGCATGTCGGTCCAGGCCATCTGCTGGAACGCCGGCCACTCGTCGTTGTGGTAGTCCGGGCCGGTCAGGTGCGGGCCGGCCTCCAGGCACACGACGCGTACGCCGGCCTGGCACAGGTCATTGGCCAGGGTGCCGCCGCCGGCACCCGAGCCGATGACGACCACGACGCTGTCATCGCTGTTGTCGAAGCGGGTCATGCGCTCATCTCCTCGATACGGGGGTCAGGTAGCCAGTCCAGGTCGTCGAAGCCGCGGTCGACGTAGCCGCCCTTGTCGGAGGACTCACCCTCGTAGCCGAGGACCGCCCACACGTCGCGATCGGAGTACATGAACACCACGGTGGTGGACCGGACCAGCTGGAAGAACGGGGTGTGCTCGATCTGCTGCAGGACGGCCAGCGCTTCCGCCTGGTCGAGCGCCGCGAACGGCTGGTCGCGCAGGGCGTCGAGGGAGAGCAGGCCCTGCCCGACCTGCGCGGTCTGGAAGGGGCTGTCGGCCACCGTCGAGATGATGTGGTCGGCAGCGCGCTGGTAGGCAGCGTCGGGGAATCCGCGGTGCGGGAACGCGACCTTGATGACGCGCACGAGCCGTGCGGCGGCGTCGTCGGGCAGCAGGCTCGACGGCGCACCGTGGTGATGCTCGGCGGCCTCGAGGCTCGCGGAGACGGGGTCTGTCATGGAAGTAGTCCTCCTGTAGGTGGTCGGGGACAGCCGGTGACGGCTGCCGTCACGCCTTCGCAGCGCCCAGCGGGATGATGTCCTTGCCGTGCATGACATTCATCAGGATCCCGGTGGCGAGCCAGAACGCGGCAGCCCCGTCGAGCAGGCCGACGTAGCCCGCGGCCTTGGTCAGGTCGGCCCCCGTGCTGCCGCCGATGATGTTGGCGAGCCCGGCGAGCAGGAGCACCACGGCGAGCAGCGCAAAAGCGGCGACGGCTGTGCGGTTCACGATACGGGCGGCTGCGGTAAAGATGAAGGAGATCAGGGCGAAAAGCAGGAACAGGGAGCCGACCTCGCCACCGAAGGCCTTCACCACGGCGGGGCTCGCGTCAGCGGCAGGGGCGAAGAAGCGCAGCGCGACCGCGGTCGCCAACAGGAACGTTGCGTACACGACGCCGAAGGTGCCACCGAAGATGTCGCCGTTGCGCAGCTCGAAGAGCCCGCCGATGCCGATCGCGAAGAACCCGATGATCATGAACAGCGGGACGACGAGTTTGCCGGAGCCCAGCAGGCCGGAGTTGGCAAGCGAAAGCATCGTGACCACCACCGCGAAGCCGAAGACCGAGGTCGGGACAGCATTAGCAGCCGCCGTGACCCCGACGACCGACACCTCGGTGGGCGCTGCGGGAGCAGCGGCGTGGATGTGCGCGGGCGGTATGTGAGCAAGCGAGACGTCACCGCGATGGGTCTGCGCTACGCCGGCGGGGTCTAGGAGGTCGGTGGCGCTGTCGGTGCGGGTGCTGGACATCGGAATGGTCATCGGCTGCCTCAGGGTCAGGGCCGCCCGGGAGCGGCGGGGTTTCCCGTCCATACGCACGGGAAGTGACAAGTGTCACTGCCGCGGGAGCGAACCTTATTCGCCAGCAACCCGCCACTTGAACGGCCGGCTGCACCGCTCGGCGGCGTGGTAGCTATCGGTGGGACCTCTCGAGCCGGACGGCGCGACGCATCGCGGTGCGGCCGCGCGCGGTGTCACGGGCGTCGCCGTACGCCGTACCGAGCCGGAACCACGCCCGCCAGTTCCCCGGGGCGGCCTCGACCTCGGCCCGCCGGACCGCGAACAGGCCGTCGGCGGCGTCCCTGGTGAGCCGCCCGCTCGGCAGCCGAGGCAGGTCGGCCGGTATCTCCGGCAGACCACCCTCGCGCGCGAGCCGTTCGCCCAGCCGCTGCGTGGCGAGCCCGAACCGCAGCTCGCCGACCAGCAGGACCGCGCCGACGGCCACCAGCAGCAGTACGCCCACGCCAAGCAACCGGCCGGTGAGCCGCCCGGTCGCGATGAGGTTGAAGGCCCGCACCGTCATGTACGCAGCCACCAGAGCCGTCACCGCGACCAGCAGGACAGCGGTGGTCCGCGGCCTCACAGCTCGAGCAGGGCGTCCAGGCCCACGGTCAGGCCAGGTCGCGACAGGATGCTGCGGATGCCGAGCAGCACCCCCGGCATGAACGAGGAACGGTCATAGGAATCGTGGCGCAGCGTCAACGTCTCGCCGGCGCCGCCGAGCAGCACCTCCTGGTGGGCGACCAGGCCGGCCAGCCGTACCGCGTGCACCCGCACCCCCGCGACGTCGGCACCGCGGGCACC
>JAYVYM010000029.1:0-6037 GCA_043784245.1 Frankiales bacterium | reverse complement strand
GAGGCCGAGCTGCGGGCCAGCCTGTTCGGGGCCTGCACGATCGGCGTGGGCATCGCGCGCTACCTGCTCGAGCTCGAGCCGCTCGCCAGCGCCTCCCGCGAAGACGTCGACCGGCTCATGCAGCCGGTCCTGCGGGCACTGATCGAGCAGCCCGACGACGCGCCCGGGGAGTGACCCGTCGGGCCTGGCTGCTCTTCGGGGTCATGTGCGTGGTCTGGGGCGTTCCGTACCTGCTCATCAAGGTCGCCGTCGCTGAAATCGCCCCCGCGGAGCTTGTCCTGGCCCGTACGACCCTCGGCGCCGCCGTGCTGCTGCCGTGGGCGGTGCGCAGCGGCGCGCTGGCCCCGGCGCTGCGGGCCTGGCGGCCGCTGCTGCTGTTCGCTGCCCTCGAGATGGCCGGCCCGTGGTTCCTGCTGGCGCACGCCGAGCGCGACCTGTCGAGCTCGCTGACCGGTCTGCTTGTCGCAGCCGTACCGCTGGTCGCCGCCGTCGCGGGCCGCGCGTTCGGTGAGAGTGATCGCCTGGACCGGGTGCGGGTGGCCGGGCTGCTCGTCGGGCTGCTCGGCGTGGCGCTGCTGCTCGGGCTCGACGTACGAGGTGGCGACCTGCCAGCCGTCGGAGCCGTGGCGCTCACCGTCATCGGCTACGCCACCGGCCCGCTCGTCGTCAGCCGCTCGCTGCGCGACATCCCCAGCCAAGGGGTCAACGCTGCGGCTCTGACCGCCACCGCCGTGCTGTTCCTGCCATTTGGCGTGGCGTCGTACGACGGGCTGCCGTCGGGTCGGGTCATCCTCGCCGTGCTCGGCCTCGGGCTGGTCTGCACGGCGCTGGCGCTCGTGCTGTTCTTCGCGCTGATCGCCGAGGCGGGCCCGCACCGTGCGCTCGTCATCACCTTCGTCAACCCTGCCGTTGCGGTGGCGCTGGGCATTGCGCTGCTCGGCGAGGCCTTCACCGTCGGTACGGCCGTCGGCTTCCCGCTGGTCCTGCTCGGCTGCCTGCTGGCCACCCGCCGGGGGAGGCAGGCCGCAGCGCCGTCGGCGAGACTGAGGGTGTGACCCTGCTGCTCCTGTCCACCGCTGACACCGACCTGCTCGCCGCCCGAGCCGTTCAGCAGCCGGCGCTTCCGCTCCGGCTGGCGAACCCGGCCCGGACCGACGCACCGGACCTCGACAGCGTCGCGCTGGTCGTCGTACGGCTGCTCGGGGGACGGCGCGCGTGGGACGGCCTGGACGTTCTGCTCGACGACGCAAGGACGCGCCGCATCCCGGTTGTCCTGCTGGGCGGGGAGGGCGCCGACCCGGAGCTGACATCGCTGTCGACAGTCCCGCCGGGCGTCGTCACCGACGCGGCCGCATATCTGCGCGAGGGCGGCCCGGACAACCTGCGCGAGCTCATCGCGTTCCTGTCCGACACGGTGCTGCTCACCGGCCACGGCTTCGCGGCCCCCGTGCCGCTGCCGCCGTACGGACTGCGGCCGCGCCCCCACGACCCGGCCCGCCCGACCGTCGGCGTCGTCTACTACCGGGCGCACGAGCTGTCCGGCAACACGCGCTTCATCGACGTGCTGTGCGAGGCCCTGGAGGCCGCAGGTGGCAACGCCCGGCCGGTCTACGTCCCGTCGCTGCGGCCCGACGCGGACGGCCGGGTCGCCGCGGTCGAGGAGCTGCTCGCCGGTCAGGTCGACGCGCTCGTCGTCACCGTGCTGGCCGGCGGCGGCTCGAATGCGGCCGACAGCGAGGCGTGGGACGCCCGCGCGCTGACCACCCTGGACGTCCCGGTGCTGCAGGGGCTTTGTGTCACGAGCAGTCGCGCCGACTGGGAGCGCTCCGACGCCGGGCTCGCACCGATCGACGCCGCCATGCAGGTGGCGATCCCGGAGTTCGACGGCCGGCTGATCGGCGTGCCGTTCTCGTTCAAGGAGAACGGGAGTGACGGCGTACCGGCCTACGTCGCCGACCCCGAGCGGGCTGCCCGCGTCGCCGGTACGGCCGTCGCGCACGCCCGGCTGCGGCACGTGGCCAACGTCGACAAGAAGCTCGCCATCGTGCTCAGCAGCTACCCGACCAAGCACTCCCGGGTCGGCAACGCCGTCGGGCTCGACACGCCCGCCAGCGCCGTCGTGCTGCTGCGGGCGCTGCGCGACGCGGGTTACTCGGTCGGCGGTCCCGCCGGGGGCGACGAGGTGTCATGGCCCGAGGATGGCGACGAGCTCGTGCACACCCTGATCGCGGCCGGCGGGCACGACGTCGAGTGGCTGACGGAGGACCAGTTGCGAGCCGCGGTCGCGCGGGTGCCGCTGGCGACGTACGAGGCGTGGTTCGCCACGCTGCCCCAGCAGCTGCGTGAGCGGATGGTCGAGCACTGGGGCCCGCCGCCGGGAGGGCTGTACGTCGACGGCGACGAGATCGTGCTGGCCGCCCTGCAGTACGGCAATGTCGTGTTGATGATCCAGCCGCCGCGCGGTTTCGGCGAGAACCCGATTGCGATCTACCACGACCCGGACCTGCCGCCGAGCCACCACTACCTCGCGGCGTACGCCTGGCTGCGCGAGCAGTTCCGGGCCGACGCGGTGATCCACCTTGGCAAGCACGGTTCGCTGGAGTGGCTGCCCGGCAAGGGGCTTGGGCTGTCGGCGGCCTGCGCGCCCGACGCCGTGCTCGGCGACCTGCCGCTGTTCTACCCGTTCATCGTCAACGACCCGGGCGAGGGCACCCAGGCCAAGCGCCGGGCGCATGCCACCGTCGTGGACCACCTGGTGCCACCGATGGCCCGCGCCGAGACCTACGACGAGATGGCCCGCCTGGAGCAGCTGCTCGACGAGTACGCGCAGGTGCAGGCGATGGACCCGGCGAAGCTGCCGGCGATCCGCGCCCAGGTGTGGGAGGTCGTACAGGCCGCGCAGCTGCACCATGACCTGCACATCGGCGAGAGCCCGACCGACGAGGAGTTCGACGAGTTCGTGCTGCACGTCGACGGCTACCTGTGCGAGGTCAAGGACGTCCTGATCCGGGACGGCCTGCACGTGCTCGGTCAGGCGCCGACCGGTGAGCCGCGTATCGACCTCGTGCTGGGCATCCTGCGCGCCCAGCAGACCTGGGGCGGGGCGACCGGGGCGCTGCCGGGGCTGCGCCGGGCGCTGGGTGCGGCGTACGGCCTGGTGGAGGACCATCGCCGGGAGGCCGACGAGCTGGAGGCGTTGGCGCGGCGGCTCGTGCAGACCCTCGACCTGAAGGGCTGGGACACCGCCGCCGTCCCCGCCGTCGTTGCTGACGTCTGCGAGCGTGCCCTGCCAGATGTCGAGGCGGTGCTGCGCTTCGCGTGCGAGGAGGTCGTCCCCCGGCTGGCGCGTACGACGGACGAGGTGGACAACCTGCTGCACGGCCTGTCCGGTGGGTTCGTGCCGGCCGGGCCGTCCGGCTCGCCGACCCGCGGCCTGGTGGGCGTGCTGCCGACCGGGCGCAACTTCTACTCCGTCGACCCCAAGGCGATCCCGTCACGCAACGCCTGGACGGTCGGCGTCGCGCTCGGCGACAGCCTCATCGCGCGCTACGTCGCCGACCACGGCGAGCACCCCGACACCGTCGGGCTCGTCGTCTGGGGCACCAGCGCGATGCGCACCGCCGGTGACGACATCGCCGAGGCGCTCTGGCTGCTCGGCGTCATGCCGGTGTGGGACCAGGCCTCCCGCCGCGTCAGCGGCCTCGAGCTGGTGCCTCGCGGGCAGCTCGGGCGGCCGCGGGTCGACGTCACGCTGCGGATCAGCGGGTTCTTCCGCGACGCGTTCCCGCACGTCGTGCAGATGCTCGACGACGCCGTGCAGCTGGCGGCCGCGGCCGAGGAGGACGACAACCCGCTGCGCGCCCACATCGCCGCCGACGTGGCCGCCGGCGCCGACCCGCGACGGGCGACGGCGCGCATCTTCGGCAGCAAACCCGGGGCGTACGGCGCCGGGCTGCTGCCGCTGATCGACAGCCGCGCCTGGAAGACTGACGCCGACCTGGCCGAGGTCTACGCCGTCTGGGGCGGCTACGCGTACGGCCGCGGCCTGGACGGCACGCCCGCCCGTGGTGACATGGAGCGGGTCTACCGGCGGGTGAGGGTCGCGGCGAAGAATTCGGACACCCGGGAGCACGACATCGTCGACAGCGACGACTACTTCCAGTACCACGGCGGCATGGTCGCGGCGGTGCGGGCGCTGACCGGCGAGAGCCCCGAGGCGTACGTCGGCGACAGCGCGGTGCCCGACACCGTCAAGACCCGGACCCTGCAGGAGGAGACCCACCGGGTGTTCCGCGCCCGGGTCGTCAACCCGAAGTGGATCACGGCGATGCAGCGGCACGGCTACAAGGGCGCGCTGGAGATGGCGGCGACGGTCGACTACCTGTTCGGCTACGACGCGACCGCCGGTGTCGTGCAGGACTGGATGTACGAAAAGCTCGCCAGCGCCTACGTCTTCGACGAGACCAACCGGGCGTTCATGGCCAAGAGCAACCCGTGGGCACTTCGCGGGGTCGCCGAGCGGCTGCTCGAGGCCGCCGACCGCGGGCTGTGGGAGTCGCCGGGCGACGCCACGCTCGCCGGCCTGAAGCAGACCTACCTGGAGCTCGAGGGCGACCTGGAGGGCGGGTGAGCCGCCCGCTGATCGGCATCACCAGCTACCGCGAGCAGGCCCGCTGGGGCAGTTGGGACGTGCCGGCCGTGCTGCTGCCGGCGACCTACCCCGAGGCGGTGGCGGAGGCCGGCGGCGAGCCGGTGCTGCTGCCGACCGGAGCCGCGACCGCCGCTGTCGTCGCCCGGCTCGACGGTCTCGTGCTGGCCGGTGGCGCCGACGTCGACCCGGCCTGTTACGGCGCCACGGCCGGAAGCCACACCATCGGGCTGCGCCCGGACCGCGACAGCACCGAGCGCACCTTGCTCACGACCGCGCTCGCCAAGAATGTCCCCGTGCTCGCGGTGTGCCGCGGCATGCAGCTGCTCAACGTGGTGCTCGGCGGCGACCTGGTCCAGCACCTGCCCGACCGGTCCGGCACCGACTGTCACGACCCCGGCCCGGGCCTGTTCGCCGCGCACGAGGTCCGGTGCGCGCCAGGCAGCCGTATCGCGCAGCTGCTGGGCGAACGGGTCGACGCGCACTGCCACCACCACCAGGCGCTGGACCGGGTTGCCGACGGCCTCACCGTCACCGCCTGGGCGACGGACGGCACCGTCGAGGCCGTCGAGCGACCCGGCGGGGCGTTCTGCCTTGGTGTGCAGTGGCACCCGGAAGCCGGGCAGGACCGGCGGCTGTTCCAGGCGCTGGTCCAGGCCGCCACGTCACCCTGATCAGCCCCTTGCCGCCGGGGGTCACCGGCTCTATGGTCCGGTCCTGATCCATAGAGCATCACCACCGGCCGGGAGCCTGCCCATGAGCACGAGGTCCGAGCGCCTGACGAACGAACCCGTACCCGACGCGGACAGCCGCCGCCTGCACGAGCTCGGCTATGCGCAGGAGCTGTCCCGCAAGATGAGTTGGTTCTCCAACTTCGCGGTGTCGTTCACGATCATCTCGATCCTGACCGGCGGGATCACCACCTACTACCTTGCGATGGCCGCGGGCGGGCCGCGTACGGCGACCATCGGCTGGCTGTTCGTCGGCCTGATGTCGACGTTTGTCGGGCTGGCCATGGCAGAGGTCTGCTCGGCCTACCCGACCGCGGGCGGGCTGTACTACTGGGCGGCGAAGATGGCCCCGCGCCGGCCGGCGCTCGCGTCGTGGTTCACCGGCTGGTTCAACCTGATCGGGCAGGTCGCAGTGACGGCCTCGATCGACTTCGGCCTGGCCACCATCGTCGGCTTCTTCCTGCAGCTGACCGTGCTGCCGGACTTCGCAGCGAAGCCATGGCAGATCCTGGTCATCTACGTGCTGATCCTGCTGGCGCACGGCTTGCTGAACACCCTTGGCGTCGGGCTGGTCGCCGTGCTCAACGACATCAGCGTCTGGTGGCACCTGGGCTTCACCGCGATCATCGTCGGCGCGCTGTTCCTCGTACCGACCACG
>JAYVYM010000028.1:0-8019 GCA_043784245.1 Frankiales bacterium | reverse complement strand
AGCGGCTGCGCCGGATCGAACCCGTCGAGCCGGCGGCGCAGCGCCGCGAACCACTCGAGCTTGTACGCGTAGTGCGGGTCGGAAAGGGCACGGCCGTTGGGCACGTAGACGCTGGTGACGTGCAGCGGCCCGCACTGCGCCGACGCCAGGCGCGGCTCCGGGTGCCCGTCGAGCACAATCGACACGTCCTCCAGGCCCACCCTGGACAGCACCGCGACGCCGTTCCAGCGACCGTCACCCGCATGCGCCACGTCGTACCCCAGGGCCCGCAGGGGCAGGTGCGGGAAGGCGCCGTCGGCGCACTTGGTCTCCTGCAGCGCCACCACGTCGGGCGAGGTCTCCTCCAGCCACGGCAGCAGCCGGGGCAGCCGGGCACCGATCGAGTTGACGTTCCAGGTGGCGATGCGCACGGCTCAGTGGCCGTGGTGCTCGAAGTCGACAGCGGCGTACGCCCGCAGCTTGGTGAGCCGGTGCTGGCTGGTGACCCGGCGGATGGTGCCGGACTTGCTGCGCATCACCAGCGACTCGGTGGTGGCGCCGCCGCCGCGGTAGCGCACCCCCCGGACCAGCTCGCCGTCGGTGATGCCCGTCGCGACGAAGAAGACGTTGTCGCTGCGTACGAGGTCGTCGGTGGACAGGATCGCGTCCAGGTCGAGCCCCGCCGCCGCGGCGTTTCTGAACTCGCTCTGCTTCTGCGGCCACAGCTTGGCCTGGATGGTGCCGCCGAGGCATTTGACGGCGCAGGCCGTGATGATGCCCTCCGGTGTGCCGCCGATGCCGAGCAGCAGGTCGACGCCGGTGCCCTCGCTGCAGGCCATCACGGCCCCCGCGACGTCGCCGTCGGAGATGAAGGTGATGCGGGCGCCGGCCTCACGGACGGCCCGTACGAGGTCCTCGTGGCGCGGCCGGTCCAGGATGCACACGGTGACGTCCTCGACGGCGCCGCCCTTGGCCTTCGCGACGGCCATCACGTTGTAGGCGACCGGCGCGCTGATGTCGACGACGTCCGCGGCCTCAGGCCCGGTCACCAGCTTCTCCATGTAGAACACCGAGCTCGGGTCGTACATCGTGCCGCGCTCGGCGACCGCCATCACCGCAACGGCGTTGGGCATGCCCTTGGCCATCAGCGTGGTGCCGTCGATGGGGTCGACGGCGACGTCGCACTCGGGGCCCTCACCACAGCCGACCTCCTCGCCGTTGAACAGCATCGGCGCCTGGTCCTTCTCGCCCTCACCGATGACCACGATGCCGCGCATCGAGACGGTGCCGATCAGCTGGCGCATTGCGTCGACGGCCGCCCCGTCACCGCCGTTCTTGTCACCGCGGCCGACCCACCGGCCGGCCGCCATCGCGGCGGCCTCGGTGACTCGTACCAGCTCCATCGCCAGGTTGCGATCAGGCGCCTCGGGGAGCACCGCGAGTGCCTCGGGGACCTCGCCGGACGGCAGCTGGCTCATGGCGCCGGAGCCTAGTGCGTTGAGAGCGGCCGGTTGGGGAGCTGGGTGAGAGGCTGCCGCGTGACTCGCCGCGACTACGACCCCGCCGCCCTCGGCACCGCGATCTACCCGTTGCTGAACAGCGTCGTGGTGCCTCGGCCGATCGCGTGGGTCTCGACCCGCTCCGCGACCGGCGTCGACAACCTGGCCCCGCACTCGTTCTTCACCGTCAGCTCGGTGTCACCGCCTGTCGTGCAGTTCACCTCGGTCGGCCACAAGGACTCGCTGCGCAATGCGCTGGCCACCGGCGAGTTTGTGGTTGCCGTCTGCACCGAGGAGCTCGCGGACAAGGTCAACGCGACCGGCACGGACTACCCCGCGGATACCAGCGAGTTCGACGCCTGCGGCTTGACCCGGGAGCCCGGGGCGAAGGTCGCTGCCAGCCGGGTTGCGGAGTCGCCGGTCAACCTGGAGTGCCGGGTGGTCGGCACGCACGCGTTCGCCGACGGCGAGCAGGCCTCCGTCGTCGTGTTCGGCGAGGTCGTCTGGGCGGTCGTCGACGAGGACGTGCTCCAGGACGGCCGCCCGGAGATCACCCTGATGCGCCCCGTCAGCCGGCTCGGCGCCAACGAGTGGGGCACCGTCGGTGCGGTCACCGACCGGAAGCGGGTGCCGTACGCCTTGCTCGCGCCCGGCTCGTGACCACCGTCGGACGGGCCGCGGCGACCCGCAGCACGCTGCTGTCAGCGGCCCGCGACGTCTTCAGTGCCTCAGGCTTCGCCGAGGCGTCGATCGCGGAGGTCGTCGGCCGGGCCGGCGCCAGCGTCGGTAGCCTCTACCACCACTTCGGCGGCAAGGCCGACCTGTACCTGGCGATGTTCGAGGACCATGCGGTACGCCAGGAGGAGCGCGCGCTGACCGCCGTACGGGCCGCTCGGGTACTGGGCGAGAGCGACCCGGTGCGGCTGTTTGTCGCCGGGTCGCGGGCCTACCTGGACGGTTGCTGGGTCGAGCGCGACCTGGCGAGGCTGTTCCTGGCCGGCGGCGGCCCACCCGGCTTTGAGCTGGCGGCCCGGCGCCGCTATCGCGAGTGGACCCGCCGCAACGCCACCCTGCTGCGGGCCGGCCCGGGTGACGTCGGTGAGCCGTGGGGGGACGCGCTGGTACTGGTGCTGACCACCGTCGTGAGCGAGGCGGGGCACGAGGTCGCGGTCTGCGACGACGAGGCCTCGGCGCGTCGGCTCGCCGCGGACGTGCTCGTCCTGGTCGAGCGGATCGGCGCGTGAGCGTCCACGACGACCTGCTGAGCCGCCGTCCCGACTATCCGGTGCTGGCCCGCAGTACCTACCTGGCCAGCCACACACTCGGTGCCATGCACGCCGCGACCCCCGACCGGCTCGCCGACTACGCCCGGCTGTGGGCCGAGCGGGGCGTCGTGGCCTGGGAGACGTGGGCACCGGAGGTGCAGCGCGTCGCCGACGTCGTCGGCTCACTGGTCGGCGCACCGGCCGGTACGACGGTCCTGCGGCAGAGCGTCGCCGACCTGCTGGGCGACGTCGTGAGCTGCCTGGACTGGCGGGGCGCCCGCAACCGGGTCGTCACCAGCAGCCTGGAGTGGCCGGGCAGCCTGAACACCTGGAGCCAGGTCGACCGGCTCGGCGGCGACGCCGTCGTCGTCCCCGGCCGCCCGGACGGCGTCGAGCTCGACATCGACGCGATGGTGGCGGCGATCGACGAGCGGACCCTGCTCGTGGAGTGCTCGCACGTGCTGTTCCGTACCTCGACGCTGGTCGACGTGGCGCCGCTGGTGGCCCGGGCGCACGAGGTCGGCGCCCTGGTCATGGTCGACGGCTACCAGGCGGCCGGCACCGTGCCCGTCGACGTCGTGTCGCTCGGCGTCGACCTGTACGTCGGCGGGTCGGTCAAGTACCTGTCCGGTGGCCCGGGCAACGGCTGGCTGTACGTCGCACCGCACGTCAGCGAGGCGCTGCGCCCGGTGACGACCGGCTGGTTCGGGGTCGCCCGGCCGTTCGACTTCGACCCGCAGCTGACGTACGCCCCGGGGGTCACCCGGTTTGCCGGTGGCACCCCGGGCGTCCCCGCCGCCTACGCCGCCGCGCCGGCCTACGAGGCGCTCGCCGAGATCGGCATCGCCAGGGTCCGCGAGCGATCGGTCTCGTTGACCCAGCCGCTGCTGGAGTCGGCGCTGGAGCGTGGCTTCACGGTGCGCTCGCCGCACGACCCGGCTCGGCGCGGCGGTCACGTCACGATCGACCCGGGGTCGGCCCAGCACGTGCACGACGAGCTGCACCGGCGCGGCTTCGTCGTCGACCTCCGGCCGGGCGTCGGCATCCGGGTCTCGCCGCACTTCTACAACACCGCCGACGAGGTGTCGGCGGTCCTCGATGCGATGTCGGACGTGCTTGCCGGCCGCTGAGGGGCAAGACTGGGGTCATGTCCGTAGCCACCTCGGCGCCCCCTGCACCTGCCAAGCGCAGGCGCGGCCGGGAGAGCGCGACCGACATGATCCGGTCACTCGGCCTGGTGATGCTGATCGTGGTCCCCGTCTGGTTCCTCGCGCAGCCCCCGAAGAGCGACGAGCAGAGCCTGCGCGTGGTCGACCCGAGCTCTGACGTCCGGTCGTTCACCTCTGCCGCTCCGGGTGTGCCGGTGCCGGGCGCGCTGCCGGCCGGGTGGCGGGCGACCAACTCGACACTGGAGCCCGGTGCGCTGCGGATCGGCTGGGTCACCCCCACCGGCCAGTACGCGGAGTACGACGCGAGCACCCGACCCGCGGCGGAGTTCCTCCCCGGTACGACCGGGAACGGCAGCCGGGTCGGCACCTTCGAGGTCGGCCGGGTCAGCTGGCAGCAGTTCAGCGACGCCGATGGCCACACCTCGCTGGTCCGCGAGGTCGGCGGCAGCAGCGTGGTGGTGGGCGGTCTGCGTGAGACGACGACCCTCGAGGAGCTACGCGTCCTCGCCGCCGCGGTCGGCTAGCACCGCGTCCAGACGGGCCTTCGCGCCGTCGAGCCACTCCTGGCACACCGCAGCGAGCGCCTCGCCGCGCTCCCACAGTGAGAGCGACTCCTCGAGCGTCGCGCCGCCCGCCTCGAGACGCCGCACCACGTCGTTGAGCTCGTCGCGGGCGGCCTCGTAGGACCCCTTGGCAGGATCGGTCACAGCAGGACAGTACGGCGGCTCTGCAGCCGCCCGAACGCGTTCACACCCGGCGGGCCATCAGCTCGCCGCGCGCGACCCGCAGTCGCAGCGACTCGGTGAGCGCCACATCGGCGGCGTCCCGCACGACACTGCCATCGGCGTGCTGCACCACGGCGTACCCCCGGTCAAGGGTCGCCTGTGGGCTGAGCGCGACGACCCGGGCGCGGGTGTGGGCGAGGTCGCGTGACGCGGTGTCGAGGACGGCACCGGTGCAGCGCCGGACGCGCGCGCGCAGCGCGTTCACCGCTTCGGTGCGGACGCGTACGAGCACCTGCGGGTCGGCGAGCACCGGCCGGCTGCGGGCCGCAGCGAGCCCGGCACGCTCGCGGTGCACCGCGCTGACGACTACCCGGCGCCCACGGTCGCGCAGCCCGTGGACACTCGCCAGCTCCTCGGCAACGTCGGGCACCACCCGCTTTCCGGCGTCGGTCGGCGTCGAGCAGCGCACGTCGGCCACCAGGTCGACGAGCGGGCTGTCCGGCTCGTGGCCGATCGCGCTGACCACCGGGGTCCGGCAGGCCGCGACCGCCCGGCACAACAGCTCGTCGCTGAACGGCAGCAGGTCCTCCACGCTGCCGCCACCCCGGGCCAGCACGATCACGTCGACGCCGGCGGCGGCGTCCAGGCTGCGCAGGGCGCCGACGACCTGTTCAACGGCCAGGTGCCCCTGGACGGCGACCTCGCGTACGTCGAACCGCACCGCCGGCCAGCGGCGTCGGGCGTTCTCCAGCACATCGCGCTCGGCGGCGCTCGCCCGGCCGGTCACCAGACCGACGATGCCCGGCAGGAAAGGCAGCGGGCGCTTGCGCTCGCGGGCGAACAGCCCCTCGGCGGCCAGCACGCCCTTGAGCCGCTCGAGGCGGGCAAGCAGCTCGCCGACTCCGACCGGCCGAATGTCATGCGCCTGCAGGCTGAGCGTGCCGCGCGAGAGGTAGAAGTCGGGCTTGGCATGGATGACGACGCGGGCGCCCTCGACGAGCGGCGGGACGACGGCGTCGGTGACTGCCCGCGCGCAGGTCACCGACAGGCTGACGTCGGCGACCGGATCACGCAACGTCAGGAAGACCGTGCCCGGTCGACGGCTGATCTGGGTGATCTGACCCTCCACCCAGACGCGGCCCAGCCGATTGACCCACTCGGCGATGTGCCGGGCGACCGTACGCACCGGCAGCGGTGTCTCGGCGGTGCTCGACGCTGCCACCGGGCGACCCTAGTGGGCGCTGCTGCGGAGAGCGGGGCGCCCAGTCAGCGCGGCGGCGCGGGCCGGGTGAGGGGGACGGTCGAGGCGTTCGCGGACGCGGGGATGCTGCCGTGGGCAGCTGCGTCGAGGGCGAGTTTGGCGATGCGGTTGTCGAGCATCGTGACGATCGGCAGCCGGTCGGCGTGCGCCTTCTCATAGCTGCGGACCTGCATGAGGTGCTCGACCGACATCGCGCGCATGCGGCCGCGCAGCGATCCCAGCGTCATGTGGTCGTAGTCAGGCAGCGGCAGCTGGTCGTGCGTCAGCGGCGCCGAGGCGGGCGTCCTCGCGGCGGCCTGCTCGACGGTACGTACGACGTCGGGGCTGGCTGCGGTGTCGACGCGGACGTTGCCCAGCGGCGCGGCCTTCGGCGTCGGCACGCTCTTGGGTGCCTCAGCCGCCGGCAGGGGCTCGACACCATCGGGTCGGCGTAGCGCGTCGACGGCCCCCTCGAGCGCGTCCTCGGCCTTGTCGTAGGCACTGGCGAACGGAGTGCGGGCCAGGGCATCCTCAACGGTGTCCTCGAGCGCGTCGGCGCGGTCCTGCGCTTCGCCGCGCAGCCGGGCGACCAGCCGTTCGCCACGCTCGGCGAGGTCGTCGTACTCACGGCGCAGCGCATCCATCGTGGACAGGGCGTTGCTGACGGCGAGCACCGGCAGCTGCACGGCACGACCGGGTAGCCGGCGGACCCCGTCCAGGACAGCGGGGACGACGCCGATGGCGGCGGCAAGGGGAGAGGGAAGCGGGCTGGCCATACCGTCAGGGTCCTTCGGTGGTCGGGAGCGCAGGCCCGGGAAGGGCCGGCAGTGGCTTACGGGTGGTGCCTCGTGTCTACTGGGTGTTGCTCCAGGAACGGTGCCCTCACCCGACCGTCCCCACACGGGGCGAGACCGGGCTCACCCGCGACAGAGCGCTCCGTCATGCTTGCGCACGTACGATGGAAGCATGACGTTGACCCCGGAAAGCGCCGCGCCGAGCCGGCCGAGGCGGGTGCTCGTGGCGAAGCCACGGGGCTACTGCGCGGGCGTCGACCGGGCTGTGCTGACGGTCGAGCGGGCGCTGGAGCTGTACGGTCCGCCGGTCTACGTGCGCAAGCAGATCGTGCACAACGCGCACGTCGTACGCACCCTCGAGGCGCAGGGCGCGATCTTCGTGGAGGAGACCTCCGAGGTGCCGCCCGACGCGACCGTCGTCTTCAGTGCGCATGGTGTCGCTCCGACCGTCCACGCCGAGGCGAAGGTGCGGCGGCTGCGCACGATCGACGCGACCTGCCCACTGGTCACCAAGGTGCACATGGAGGCCAAGCGTTTCGCGGCCGAGGACGTCGACATCGTGCTGATCGGCCATGAGGACCACGAGGAGGTCGTCGGGACGACCGGCCAAGCGCCAGGGCACATCCATCTCGTCGACGGTATCGAGGAGGCCGCCGCCGTGCAGGTGCGTGACCCGGCCAGGGTTGCCTACCTGTCGCAGACCACGCTGTCGGTCGACGAGACCAACGTGACGGTCGATGCGCTGCGCCGGCGCTTCCCGCTGCTGCAGGGCCCGCCCTCCGCCGACATCTGCTACGCCACCCAGAACCGGCAGATTGCGGTGAAGGAGATCGCCGAGGCCGCCGACCTGGTGCTCGTCGTCGGCTCGCGCAACTCCTCCAACTCCGTCCGCCTCGTCGAGGTGGCCCTGGACGCCGGGGCCGGGGCGGCGCATCTGGTGGATGACTCGGACGAGATCGACGAGCGCTGGCTCGAGGGTGTCACGACGGTCGGCCTGACCAGCGGTGCCTCGGTGCCCGAAAACCTCGTGCAGGGTGCGCTCGCCTGGCTGGCCGCCCGCGGCTTTGCAGACGTCCAGGAGGTCGAGTCAGCCGAGGAGCACCTGCAGTTCGCGCTGCCACCCGAGCTGCGCCGTGACCTGCGCGCTGCGGGTCTGCCTGACACCGGCTGAGCGCAGCGCGGTGGAGCGGGGCCTACCGTAGGTGTTGTGACCGTTGAGCCGCCGTACGTCGAGGGTGAGCGGGTCTTTGGCCCTCCCAACGGCTGCTATGACGCCGACTGGGTCGCCGCGGCCGCCCGGCAGCAGGATCCTGGCCTGCCGGCAGAGACCGCTGCGCTGCTGGCCGGA